>JAHDFX010000062.1:9556-29317 GCA_020627965.1 Saprospiraceae bacterium
GTCGCAATTTATTTGATTGATAGCAAACTAGCAAAGCTCAAACAATAACACGACAACACAATAACACTTTAACACATCAATATTATGGAATACAGAAATTTAGGGCGGTCAGGTTTACAGGTAAGCACACTATCCTTTGGTTCCTGGCTGACCTTCGGTAGTCAGATCGGCGACGATGTTGCTGAAAAATTAATGGTACTGGCTTACGATAATGGCGTTAACTTCTTCGACAATGCAGAAGTATATGCACATGGTAAGTCAGAAGTCGTCATGGGAAATATCCTGAAAAAAACTGGCTGGTCGAGAGATACTTATGTGGTGTCCAGTAAAGTATTCTGGGGAGGTGAGAAACCTAATCAGAAAGGACTGAGTCGCAAACATATTACAGAGGCATGCCATGCGGCTTTAAAGCGTTTACAGGTGGATTACCTGGATATGTACTTCTGCCATCGCCCTGATAAAAATACGCCGATACTGGAAACTGTTCGTGCTATGAATACATTGATCCAGCAGGGCAAAGTATTGTATTGGGGTACTTCAGAGTGGAGTGCACAAGAGATCATGGAAGCACATATGGTAGCAGAGAAATATCATTTGATCGGTCCTACTATGGAACAGCCACAATACAATATGTTCCACAGAGATAAATTTGAGGTAGAATACGCTCAGATTTATAAGACAGTTGGGCTGGGAACTACGATTTGGTCGCCATTGGCATCTGGTGTATTATCAGGTAAATACAATGACCAGTTCCCTGAAAATACCCGCCTGACCAAAGAAGGCATGGAATGGCTGAAAGAACGCTCTCTATCTCCTGAGCGTATTGAAAAGACACGTCAACTGACTAAAATAGCTAAAGAGATCGGAACAACTATGCCTAAACTAGCTATTGCCTGGTGTGCTAAAAATCCAAATGTAAGTACAGTGATTCTGGGTGCTTCCAAAATACATCATCTGGAAGAAACACTAGCTTCTTTGGATGTTGTGCCTTTATTAACTGATGATGTAATGGAGAAAATTGAGGAAATTTTGGGGAACAAGCCTGTTCACCCTGCTTTTTAGAACGTTCTTAAGTAACAAAAATCCGGTACGCAGTACCGTCAAAAGAAAAAGCGGTTTTGAAGTTGTCTTCAAAACCGCTATCATCTAACTAACCAATCACAAACTAATTCTATAATGGAATAAATTTGTCAATGTATTATTAGGTAACACCAAAAACTGTGCCTTGTTCAATAGTTTAGCTCAAAATTATAAATTTTAACACTTAAAGCTCACCAGCTTAAAGTAGACACACAGAATCTGATCACCTTTGTCATTGTATCAATATCTTTTGACTCGTTCGCCGACCACTTGCTGGGTCTTGCAAACTTATTAAGTAGATACCTTTTGAAACTTCGCCGAGGTTCAATTGCTCAGAATTTTGCCTTAATTGTCCCTCTTGAATATTTCTACCTAAAAGATCTCTTATTTGGTACTCCAATAAAGTAGATGCTTCATTTTCTACAATAAACATACCTGTATTTGGATTTGGATAAATATAAATGCCTTCCAACTCTTCTACGTCTTTGATGCCTATAGGTGGACAAGGATCCATTGCACCAGGATTAGCAAACATATCCAATGTATCTCCTATAGTTATTCCTGTAAATGTACTCGCAATCTGCCAGCTTAATGTATCGTTATTATCTGCATCAACATCACACAAAACCAGTGAATGACCTTCACCATCTGCCAGTTCTGGCCAGCCATTATTATCATTATAATCGACAAAATCGATAGTATCACCATCCACAAAATTGAAGATGATCTTTTCGCTATTATTATCCAACTGCCCACTCCATTTAAAAGGAGTAATGCCATAAGTTATTTCAAAATTCACAGAGTCTTCTGCTATAATAATAAAATCACCCGGCTGCATTACAACTTCTGGAAAAACAAAATCAAAACCTTGTTCAAAATAACAGCCAACGAGATTCCTTGGAATACCTGAATTATTATACAATTCAATAAAATCGAGGCTATCATTACCTGGAGAATTATACATGATCTCAGTAATAACAATATCTCTCACTTCTCCAGTGCTATGCCAGATAATATCAAACTCTTCTGTTGTTGCCATTGCATTTCCCAATGCATCCTGTACATTACTAACAGTGATTGTTGTTAAAACTCCATCCTGTAAAGGTGTTGCCAGATTCAATGTAACAATTTGGTCTGTCGCATCAAGCGTTCCTGTACCTGCATTAATATTTCCGTAATTATTCACGTTCTCTGCAGTACCATTCAGCGCTTCATTAAATTCAACTACTACCTGATCTTGTGAGATAGCATAAGCATTTTGAGGGATTGGAGGGATCAGATCAATGCCAGGACAAGTTGTTCCCGGATGAGCAAACAATTGTACCCCATCTATAAATGTGCCTGTTGGCAGATCACCCGAAGTCCAGTTTAAAGGGTCATTATTATCTGTATCAGGATCACACAATACAATAGACCCTCCACCACCGTCAGGATCTATTGGTCCTGTTGGCCACGGTGCAGATGTATTATATCTCACGGTGTCTTGTATAACTCCTGCCGGATTGACCAAAACAATGCTCTCCCCACTATTACTCAAACTACCTTCCGTCCATTCATAAACAGTCTGTGTGCCAAAGACCGTTTGAAAAGAATTAGCATCTCTTGCAACAATTAAATACTGCCCTGGGGACATAAAGACTCCGCTAAACGTATAAGTAATGCCTCTGGTGAAATTCCAGCCGGTCAAATTGACTCCGCCTGCGCTGTTGTTGTACAGTTCTATAAATTCTATTGTGTCTGAGCCTGGAGCATTATAAAAAATCTCTGTAATGACAACCTGAGCAAAGGTGTAAGAAATCAGCGAACACGTAAGAAGAAAAGAAAGTAAAAGCTTTTTCATGAAATGTATTTTTATAACTGAACTAGGAATATTAGGTTATTTTTCTGTTGCAATATCTTCTAATTGGACGACAAATAAAAGCAACAGGATGTCTATTAAATACGAAAAACAGCTTAAATAGTTGGGATTTTTACCAGATACTTGGGTTTCATTCGTTTGTAAAAAAAAAATTACATAAGCTTACTCGCTATTTTGTTAGTGTATTTTTAAGATCAAGTGTCTTATCTTTAACATTAACCTAAATTATACTACATTAACTTTACCTCGAACTAACAAGTGGTTAATATGTTGTTAACTTATAAAACACAAAATTATGTACAAACATTATCTACTCATACTGTTGGCCTGCTTTTCAGTCTGCACGCTTCAAGCTCAGGTAGTCATCAATGAGTTTTCCGCAGCGAATCATGATGATTTTCTGGATAATTATGATGAATATGAAGATTGGGTTGAATTATACAACACGAGTAATGTCGCAGTTGACTTGACGGGTTATCATTTGAGTGATGAAACTAATGAGCCAGAAAAATGGAAATTCCCTCCAGGTGTTAGTATACCTGCAAACGGGCATTTATTGATTTGGTGTTCCAACAGAGACGAGGTCAGTCCATCGGGCGATATTCATTCAGGGTTTAAAATCACTCAAACCAGAGGCAGTGAAGATATTATGTTATCTGACCCTACAGGGATGCCACTTGATAGTAATAAAATCTCTTCTCCTAATCAACGCGGACATTCATGGGGACGACCTGCTGATGGCGACATCAGCGGATGGAGTGTATTCACTACACCAACCCCTGGCGCCCCAAACACAGGAGCACGTCCCGAATATACTGGCAAACCATCTATTAGTCCTCCGGCAGGCTTCTATTCTGGTTCAGTAACTGTGGAAATTGAGGCTGACTCTGCCTCAGCATCTGACGTAACCATTTACTATACCACAGACGGAAGCACGCCTGGTACAGGTTCTAATGTTTATAATGGCCCATTTACAATAAATCAAACAACTGTTGTAAAAGCCATTTCTGTTGATAATGACAGTAACATTCCACGTAGTTTCGCTGATTTTCACACCTTTTTTGTTGATGATTATCATACCGTAAAAGCCATCTCTATTTCTGGAGATGAAATAGAGGATTTGATGGATGGACAAGGCGGTGCCTTCGGGGGCAGTCAGTTTGAACCAGATGGCGCTTTTGAGTTATTCAATGAAGATTCCAGCCGTGTTGCTGATGTAACTGGTGAATTTAATAAACACGGAAATGATTCCTGGGCATACGACCAACGGGGAATTGACTTTATTAGTCGTGATGAATTTGGTGATGACTGGGCAGTTAAAAATGAGATTTTTGACATGTTCAACATAACTAATCGTGATAGATTCCAACGCTTAATTCTCAAAGCTGCGGCTAATGACAATTATAATTATGAAGATGGCGCTCATATTCGTGATGCCTACATACATACACTGACTCAGGTTGCTGGTATGAATCTGGATGAGCGTACCTATGAGCCTTGTGTACTCTATGTAAATGGAGAATACTGGGGCGTATACGAAATACGTGAAAAAGTAGATGATAATGATTTTACAAAAGAATATTACGACCAGGGCAGAAATGATTTACAATTCATAAAAACCTGGGGTAATACCTGGGCAGAATATGGCGGACAACAGGCATTAGATGACTGGGAAGTACTTCAGGATTTTATTGTCAATAATGATATGTCAGTCCCTGCAAATTATGCGCAAGTAACCGCCGAACTAGACGTAACAAGTTTAGTAGATTACATGATTATAAATACACATGCAGTCTGTACTGACTGGCTAAACTATAATACTGCCTGGTGGCGAGGTCTTAACCCTGACGGAGACCCACTCTCTCTGAAATGGAGATATATCATGTGGGATGTGGATGCCTCTTTTGGGCATTATATCAATTATACAGGCGTGCCAGATGACAATCCAACAGCAGATCCATGTGATAATGAATCTCCACAAATTGATGACCCTGAAGGGCATACAGACATGCTGATCTCTCTACTGGAAAATCCTGACTTCGAGGCTTTATATATCAACCGCTATGCTGATCTGAATAATACTTACTTCTCCTGCGAGTATATGAATGAGCTCTTAGATATTATGATTGATCGCATTGAACCTGAAATGCCACGTCAAATAGCCCGCTGGACTGGAGGAAGTATGGCAGGCTGGATGGATAATGTTCAGGAATTGAGAGACTTTATCAATACAAGATGTACCGTCATTGATAATGGTATTGAGGATTGCTATGATGTAGAAGGACCTTACAATCTTACTGTAATTGTAGAGCCTCCTGGTGCTGGCGATGTCAGAGTGAATACTATTATTCCTTTAGCTTATCCATATGAAGCAGATTATTTTGAAGGTATACCTATTACTTTAGAGGCTATTCCTGCCGGTAATAATAGTTTTGATTACTGGCAACCTTATAATTCTACCCTGAATCCAAATAATACGACTGATTTTGTAGACTTTTCTATTACTAATTTGGGCGACACTATCATTGCTCATTTTATAGAATTTGTCTGCCCGCCTATCAATGTTATTCCTAATATTACAAATGCAGACTGTGGTAATGCAAATGGCTCAGCAAGTCTTATAGCAGTAGGCGGTGCAGGTCCATATTCTTATACATGGGACTCAAATGCAAATGACCAGAGTACACCTACTGCCAATAACCTGCCTGCTGGCGTATATAGTGTTACCGTAACCGATAATAATGGCTGTGATCAGATTGAAATGATTACTATTAACAATAATGCCGGAGACCTGACAACAACTACCAGCTTTACAGACGCTAATTGTACAGCTGCTGATGGTACGGCAACCGTTACCGCTACAGGTACGGCAACACCATTTACTTATCAATGGGATAACGGACAGACTACGGCTACAGCTACAGGGCTTGCTCCCGGAACATATACAGTACAAGTTATTGATGCTAACAATTGTATTACGAGTGAAACGGTAACTGTAGGTTCTATTGGTGATCTTAGCATTGTTGTTAATGCAGCAGATGCCGCTTGTGGTGCGGCTACAGGTAGTGCAGAAGTTACCCTGACGGGAGGTGCTGCACCTTATACTTATCAATGGAGTGATGGACAAACTATCCCCGATCCGACGCTTGCTCCGGGAACTTACACTGTGATCGTAGTTGATGCAAATGGATGCGAGGAAACTCAACAAATTACGATTGGCAGTACTAGTGCTTTATCTGTTCAGACCAGCTCCAGTGATATTAGCTGTTTTGGTCAAAATGATGGCTCTGTCAGTGTAGTTACACCTGGTACTTTTGATTATTTATGGAGTAATGGACAAACAACCTCAAGCATCAACAATCTTTCTGCTGGACAATATACAGTTACTGTTACACAAGCTGGATGTTCAGATGTACAGACGGTCACGATTAACCAGCCCAGTCCGCTTAGTGTTAATGTAAATTCAGAAAGTGGGCTGTGTAGTGTCAATAGTTCTTCTGCCACAGCTTTTGTGTCAGGTGGCGAACCTGGTTATACTTACCTATGGAGTACTGGTCAAACAGGCAATTCTATCGGAGGATTAGCAAATGGTGTTTATACCGTTACCGTCACAGATAATAACAACTGTACGACGATAGGCGCCGTCACAGTAAATGCTACGTCTACAGCTCCTGTGCTGGGTGCCAGTCAAACTAATGTTGCCTGCAATGGCGACACAAATGGTAGTATTGATCTAAGTGTCAATGGAGGAACTCCACCATTTAGCTATCAATGGGACAATGGAAGTACTAGTGAAGATCTAAGTAATCTTGCTCCAGGCAGCTATGCAGTACAAGTTTCAGATGCTAATAATTGTATTGCCGTTATATCAGTAATTGTCTCTGAACCAGCTGTATTAGGTTTAATACCAGATAGTATGCCTTCTTCTGGCAATGATGGTTGGGCTTCTGTTACTGTTACAGGTGGTATACCTCCTTTCTCTTATCAATGGAGTAATGGGCAAACAACACAGACTGCAACTGGTTTGGCACCAGGAACTTACACGGTTGTTGTAACAGACGCCAATAATTGTATGATTACCGAACAAATTACCGTAGAGTCTTTTGTTAGTACAATAAATCTGGAAAATTTAACAACTTTTGAATTATATCCTAATCCTTCAGATGGTCAATTTATTATCAATATTCAATTTAGTGTAAGCGAAAAAGCTGGCATAAATATCTTTAGTGAATTAGGTCAGAAAGTATACGAATACACCGGAACGCAGAGCAGCTTTACGCAATCTGTAGATATTAGCGAACATCCATCTGGTACTTATTTTGTTTCTTTGACAACAGAAAAAGGAAGAGCGATCAAGAAAGTGTTACTCATCAAGTAAACTTTCGTCATATACTTACTATCAAACACACCCGTTTATGGTTTCCCGGACAGCTTCTGCTGTTCGGGATTTTTTGTTTTGTAAGGCTTCGTATTGGGTTATCGTCCCAAAGCACTATTAATCAGAAGGTTACTCCCGAAATTGTTTTTCATCGCCTGCGAGATACCGGATCAAGTCCGGCATGACGGTTCCTTTTTAGATTTTTATTTTAATCGCACAGCTCGACTAATGTCACCAATACGGTATTATGCTGATACCAATTCCAAAACAGTGATCTCCGGCCACATCCCTACCCTGCCGGGGAAAGCCAGGAATCCAAAACCTCTGTTGACATACAAATATTGTTCAGCTTCTTTATAAAGCCCCATCCAACGAGGATATCTGTACTGGGCAGGACTCCATTTAAAGCCTGGCAAATTTACGCCAAATTGAAATCCATGAGTGTGTCCGCTTAGGGTTAGGTGTATATGTTTATTATGTGGCAATACTTTCTCATCCCAGTGTGATGGATCGTGTGACATCAGTACACAAAATTCATCATCGTTAATGTTTTCCAGCGTTTTATCCAAATCACCCAACTTAGGAAACCAACGACCGCCACCCCAATTTTCCACGCCCAGAATATTGATATGCTCTCCGTCTTTTTCTATACGCTGGCTTTCATTGTTCATTAGTTGGAAACCCATTGCTTCATACTTTCGGAAAAAATCTTCCCAATAAACAGTGTTTTTCCCCTCTTCTCGTTCACTTCTTGGTACGCCATAATAATCATGATTACCCAATACCGAGAACTTACCATGCCTTGCCTTCAACTTCTCGAAAATATCAATAAACGGATTGATCTCTTCTTTATCTGAATTTACCAGATCACCCGTAAATAGAATAACATCAGGCGATTCGTCATTGATCATTTGTACGCCACGTGCTACATCTTCTTTGCTATCCAGACTACCCGCATGTATATCGGAAATTTGTACAATTTTGAAGCCCTCAAATGCCTTGGGCAGATCTTTGAAAGATAGTTTTACTTTATTGACTGTATAACGATACTTACCTTTGGTTATCCCATATAACATACCTGCAAATGGTATGGCAGCAATGCCGGCAGCCGCAAGGGTCAGAAAACGTCTTCGTCCGGGCAGAAAACCAGAACCGGCCTCTTTTGATCCACTAAAATAATCAACACATCCATATAGCACCCGTCCTGCATCCTGTAAAAACATTAAAGACAAAAAGACAAATTTGGCTACAAAAGCCGTAAAAACTATTCCTATGTAAAAATTGATGGTGGTACTGCGGAAGGCTTCACGGTTACCAGCTATTTCATTGGCTTTGAAAAAGCAGTAGTATATGAAAATACCAGAAAGTATATACACGATCTGATAAATTCGTAATGAGCGACTACCTTCAGAAAAGACAGATTTTAAGCCTAAATAAACATAAAGATCAAATAGCAATAAAATGCTAATAAAGATAAGAAGACCTATACTGATACGCATGTATTGAATCGTTAAGGTCTTCGTCACCTGACTTCAGACCGCTTTGTTTTTTATGCATATTTTGCTACGCAAAATACATTAATTTGTATGAATTCAGTCTGATGACTGTGGACTGACAGCCGATGACCGACGTCCTCTCACCATAGAAACGAAATCTAAGGTTGTCTGTTCAATATTTTCCGACTTTGACATTTTCTTAATATACGCACTGCCTATAATAGCCCCTTTTGAATACTGACAAGCTGTACTAAATGTCTCATGATCAGAAATACCAAAACCGATCAGTCTTGGATGACTGAGTTGCATAGCGCCTATTCGTTCAAAATAGTCAACCTGCTGTTCTGAAATGCCTTTTTTAGCGCCTGTAATAGACGCATTTGACACCATATAAATAAATCCTCTGGTCAATTCATCTACCTTTTTGATGCGCTCTTCTGGTGTTTGCGGTGTAATGAGAAAGCTGATGCAAAGTCCATATTTTTCAAAGAGGTCTTTAAATTGATGCTCGTATTCATATAATGGCAAATCCGGCAATATCAATCCATCTACGCCTGCATTTACACAAGCTTTCAGAAACCTTTCCTCGCCATACTGCATCACCTGATTGAAGTAGCCCATCATCACAAGCGGAATCTCCGTTTTGCTTCTTGTACTGGCGATCTGCTGAAAAAGTAAATCCAGCGTCATGCCATTCTGTAAAGCAATCTGTCCGCTTTCCTGTATTGTCGGACCATCCGCTAAAGGATCAGAATATGGCATTCCAATTTCTATCAGGTCTACACCCGCTTTTTCCAGACTTAGAATAATCGTTTCTGTATCATTCAGCCCCGGATAGCCTGCTGTAAAATAGATATTCAGTATATCTTTCTGCCTTTCGGCAAATAATTTCTCTATTCTATTCATGTTGGTCAAAATACTTACTGAAAATGGCGAGATCCTTATCTCCTCTACCCGATAAATTTATCACAATAATATCGTCTTTCCTGTATTCAAGAACATCCAATGCGGCAAAAGCATGCGCCGTTTCCAGTGCTGGTATAATGCCTTCTGTTCTGGCTAAAAAGAAAGCAGCTTTCACCGCATCTTCATCCGTAATACTGATTGCTTCCGCTCTTCCTGTGTCTATCAAATGAGCATGCATAGGTCCAATACCTGGATAATCTAATCCAGCTGAGATAGAATACGGCTCTATAATTTGTCCATCTTCTGTTTGCATAAGCAATGTACGACTACCATGAATAACCCCCTTAGTCCCTAGTACACTAGTCGCCGCAGATTCACCTGAATGAATCCCCATTCCTGCCGCCTCTACTGCTATCAGACGAACATTTTCTTTATTTAAATAGTGATAATAAGAACCTGCTGCATTACTTCCTCCGCCTACGCAGGCAACGATAATATCCGGGTCTTCCTTTCCCGTCTGTTCTTCCAGTTGCCACAACATTTCTTCACTAATAACCGACTGAAAACGAGCCACCATATCGGGATAAGGATGCGGGCCAACCACAGAACCAATGATATAATGCGTATCCTCTGGATTGTTGATCCAATCACGAATAGCCTCATTGGTAGCGTCTTTTAAAGTCTTACTGCCGCTAGTTGCCGGACGGACTTCAGCACCCAACATTTTCATTCTCCCCACATTAGGTGCCTGACGTTCAATATCTACTTCACCCATATAAACAATACATTCGACGCCCATCAATGCACAAACTGTTGCAGTAGCTACACCATGTTGACCAGCTCCGGTTTCAGCAATGATCCGTTTTTTGCCCAGCCTTTGCGCCATTAATATCTGACCAATCGTATTATTGATCTTATGAGCCCCCGTATGATTAAGGTCTTCTCTTTTCAGGTAGATATTTGTCTGATAATGCTCAGAAAGACGCTCTGCCAGATACAAAGGTGAAGGACGTCCGACATAGTCTTTCAGGAGTCTTCTAAAGTCCTTCTGAAAATCGTCGGATTCACTGACCTCTACATAACAACGTCTGAGTTCTTCTACATTTGGATACAGCATTTCAGGAATGAAAGCTCCACCAAATTCGCCGTAGTATCCTTTATCATTAACCATTTGTCATTTGTCATTTATCATTAAAATCCAGTTTCACTCCTTAGCCAGAAAACTTTCAATTTTCGCAATATCTTTCAATGCTGGTTCGATTTCAAATTTACTATTTATATCAATACCTGCCAACTGATCGAAGGTCAATGCTTTCACGCTTTCCGCATCACTTTCACTAATTCCTCCGCTTAATAGGAAAGGCGTTTTACCCCTATATTGTTCTAGTACCGACCAATTAAATTTTTTGCCGGTTCCGCCGTAGGCTTTAGCTTTTGTGTCAAACAGGAAATAAGTACAGCAATCCTCATAGTCGTCCAGCTCTATTGGTAAGCTATCAGAAACTCTAAAGGCTTTGATAATTTTTATACTGGCTTTCGCCAAAATTTGTTGGCAGTATTTCGGACTTTCATCGCCGTGTAGCTGAATGAGGTCGAGTTGGTATTTGTCAATTTTTTCAAAGATAAAATCTATATCTGCATTGACGAATACGCCTACCCTTTGTATATGTTCAGGAGTTTTTACAGAGGAGTATTTCCCTACATTCCTAGGTGATTTATCATAAAAAATAAAGCCTATGAAATCAATGGGCAATCGGGTTAAAGCCTGAATATTTTCGGGGTTTCTCATACCGCAGACTTTTACTTTCATTGGGTTCGTTGATTCGTGTATTCGTTGGAGAATGGTGAATATTAAACGTTGTGTCTGAAATGCATTACGTCACCGTCGGTTACAGTATATTCTTTGCCTTCTACTGCCATTTTACCAGCATCTCGGCAGGCGGATTCTGAGCCGTAGCTTACATAATCATTATACTTGATCACTTCAGCACGAATAAAACCACGTTCAAAATCAGAATGGATCACACCGGCTGCCTGAGGCGCCATTGTACCTTTTTCTATCGTCCAGGCACGGACTTCTTTTTCTCCTGCGGTGAAATATGTAATCAGGTTAAGTAGTTCGTAGCAAGCTTTGATGACTTTATTTACACCCGGCTCAGACAAGCCCATGTCAGTCAGGAATTCCATGCGTTCTTCATAGGTTTCCAACTCAGAAATGTCGGCTTCTATCTGGGCACTGATTAGGATGACTCCTGCATCTTCATCAGCTACAGCGGCTTTGAATTTCTTTGTGTACTCATTCCCACTTTCAACAGAACCTTCATCTACATTACAGACATACAAAACTGGCTTTGAGGTCAGCAGGAAAAACTCTGTATATTGTTTTTCTTCGTCAGTTTGCACCTTAAATGTTCTGGCAGAATTGCCATTTTCTATATGAGTCTTCAATCGCTCGGCAAAATCAACCGCTTTCAGAGCTGCTTTTTCAGACGTTTTAGCTTGTTTGCGAAGTTTTTCCAGACGCTTATCTAAGGTCTCTACGTCTTTCAACTGCAACTCCGTATCAATAATTTCTTTGTCTTCTATCGGATTTACACGTCCATCTACATGTACCACATTATCATCATCAAAACAACGAACCACATGTACGATAGCATCTACTTCACGGATATTTGCCAGAAACTGATTACCTAATCCCTCTCCCTGACTTGCGCCTTTGATCAAGCCCGCAATATCTACGATCTCAATAGTTGTGGGTTGTACTCGTTGAGGATTGACCAGTTCTTCCAGTTTATTTAGTCTGTCATCCGGTACAGTAATCGTCCCTACATTCGGTTCTACTGTGCAGAATGGAAAATTAGCCGATTGTGCTTTCGCTGAAGACAGTGCATTGAATAGAGTAGATTTACCAACATTGGGCAAACCTACGATGCCACATTTTAAAGCCATTTCTTATGAAAATTACAAAGTGTAAAATTGCAAATTGCAAAGGCAATTTGTTTCAGGGCGCAAAGATAACTTTTTTGTCAGTATTATTCATATCTACATTTCATAGCTATAAATTTTAAAGCCGGACAAATTATTAAACTTGAAAATGGTTTTAGTGTAGATAGTAATGCTAATTTCTCAGCGGAGATTGAGGACTGTGGAGACCAGTAGTATTTGAGGTCGGGCTTGCTTCCTGTGAGTCTGATCTCTTTTCATACTGATCCTAATACACGGATTTTTTGAACAAGAAAAAGAAAAGCCTGTTTATTTACCATAATAAACAGGCTTTTCTTATTTTGCCATCTTGAAATTAAGACCGCTTCGTTGAGAGAAGAGAGAACGTGCCTACGGCACTGAGAGAAGAGAGAATCTATCAATATAATAAAAAATCTCTCTTCTCTCAACCCAAAGGATGGTCTCTTCTCTCTCTTCTTAAAAAAATATATAATGTACGAAAAACTACTCTCCCCACTAGACCTTGGATTTACTACTTTAAAGAACCGTGTGCTGATGGGTTCTATGCATACTATGCTCGAAGAAGCCCCCAATGGCTTTGAGCGGGCTGCTGTTTTTTATGCTGAACGTGCTAGAGGACAGGTTGCCCTGATTGTGACGGGTGGAATTGCGCCTAATAAAGAAGGTTGGGTCGGACCACATTCTGCTAAATTGACCAATGCGGAGGAAGTCGCCCAGCATAAGCTAATTACAGAAGCTGTACACAAGGAAGGTGGTAAGATTTGTATGCAGATATTGCATAGTGGACGATATGGTTATCACGATAAATTGGTTGCCCCCTCTCCTATCAAGGCACCTATTAATTTCTTTACGCCACGAGAACTGACTGGCGAGGATATAGAGCGTACTATTGAGGAATATGGGCAATGTGCAAAACTGGCACAAGAAGCCGGTTATGATGGTGTGGAAGTGATGGGTTCTGAGGGTTATTTAATTAATCAATTTATCGTTAAGCGTACCAATCACAGAACGGATGAATGGGGTGGCAGCTATGAGAATCGTATGAAATTCCCCATTGAAATCGTTAAGCGAATCAGGGAGAAAGTAGGTGAAAATTTTATTATTATTTATCGTCTTTCCATGCTGGATCTGGTGGAAGATGGAAGCACTTGGGAAGAAGTAGAAATACTGGCAAAAGAGATAGAAAAAGCTGGCGCAACCATTATAAATACAGGCATCGGCTGGCATGAAGCTCGTGTCCCGACTATTGGAACAGTAGTGCCTAGAGGCGGTTTTGCATGGGTAACGAAGCGACTAATGGGTAAAGTAAATATCCCTTTAATCACGACCAATCGCATCAACATGCCAGGCATTGCTGAAGAGATATTGCAGGATGGTTCTGCTGATATGGTTTCTATGGCCCGCCCCTTTCTTGCAGATGAAAATCTCGTTTTGAAAGCTATGGAGAACCGTGCGGATGAAATCAATACCTGCATCGCTTGTAATCAGGCTTGTTTGGATCATACTTTCACCATGCAAATATGTTCCTGTCTGGTCAATCCTCGTGCCTGCCATGAAACGGAGTTAAACTTTTTGCCAGCGGCAAATAAAAAGAAAATAGCTGTTATCGGTGCTGGTCCTGCCGGATTGGCGGCTGCTACACTGGCTGCACAACGTGGTCATGATGTCCACCTGTATGAAGCTGAAGCTGAAATCGGCGGACAATTCAATATGGCTAAAGTCATCCCCGGCAAGGAAGAATATGGGGAAACCATCCGCTATTACGGACGTATGATCGAACTACATGGGGTGAACCTCTATTTAAATACAAAAGCCACTACAGAACAGCTTTTAGCTGATGGTTTTGATGAGATTGTATTGTCAACGGGTGTAACGCCTCGCAAACTGAGCATTGAAGGCATAGAGCATCCTATGGTATTGGATTATGCAGAGGTCTTGTATAAAAACAAGCCTGTCGGCAAAAAGGTGGCTATTATTGGCGCTGGTGGTATTGGTTTTGATATGGCTGAATTTCTGGCACATGACCATCATATAGAAGCCCCTAGCATGAACGTTGAAAAATATATGGAAGAATGGGGCGTAGACATGGCTTATCAAAAGCCTGGTGCAACTGCTACAGCAGCTCCTGCTCCATCGCCTCGTGAGATATATTTACTAAAGCGTTCCGGCGGAAAGCATGGTAAAAATCTGGGTAAGACAACGGGTTGGATTCATCGTGCCAGTCTGAAAATGAAAAATGTTCAGATGCTGGCTAATGTCGCTTACGAAAAAATTGATGATAATGGGCTTCATATTTCAGTAAATGGCGAACCACAGGTTATTGCAGTAGATAATGTAGTGGTTTGTGCTGGTCAGGTATCATTAACAGATATGTATGAAGATTTGCAAGCAGCTGGTCAGTCAGTTGTTCTTATTGGCGGCTCTAAAGAAGCAGCAGAATTAGATGCTAAACGGGCTATTAAAGAAGCTAGCTATTGGGCAGCAGAAGTCTAATCATTAAAAAGCATATAAAATTTTAAAACTTCTTTATCTTTGCAGCTGTTAAAAGAGTAATGTTCAATAAAACATCAACTATAACACATTTAAAAAGTAAAAAATAACATGGCATTTACACTTCCCGATTTACCCTATGCACATGATGCATTAGCGCCACACATTGATGAAAAAACTATGCAAATTCATCATGGTAAGCATCATAATGGATATACTAAAAAATTAAATGCAGCTATCGACGGTACAGACCTTGCAGATAAATCTATTGAAGATATTCTGGCAGGTGTATCTGGTCATTCTACAGCTGTTCGTAATAATGGAGGCGGCTTTTACAATCACAGTTTATTCTGGCAGGTGATGTCACCGAACGGTGGCGGTAATCCTTCAGGCGATCTGGGTGCAGCCATTGATAAAGCATTTGGTTCTTTTGATGCTTTCAAAGATGCTTTCAGTGCGGCAGCAAAGACACGTTTTGGTTCAGGCTGGGCTTGGCTGATCGTTAAAGCTGACGGTGCTCTTGCTGTAAGCTCTACGCCTAATCAGGATAATCCATTAATGGATGTTGTAAAAGAAAAAGGTACACCTATTCTTGGTTTGGATGTTTGGGAGCATGCTTACTACCTGAACTACCAAAACCGTCGTCCTGATTATGTTGGTGCATTTTTCAATGTTATCAACTGGGATGAAGTATCAAAGCGTTACGCAGCAGCTAAGTAACAAATAGCGAGTTCATTCGGAAAAAAATAAAAGCATCTTCGATTATTCGGAGATGCTTTTATTTTATGGATAGTTATTAATTAACTGAATAGTCAAGCAGATTAACACTAAACTTTATTCTGAAATTTTAAGTAAATATTTTTTATCTTTCGGTATTAAATATCCATATAAATGCAAAAGCTTAAAGTTATCATTCTAGTAGTTTTTTCCTTTCCAATCTTTGTAGATGCGCAAATAACTTATAGCGAACACGTTGCGCCAATTATTTATAAAAATTGTACAAAATGTCATCGTGCTGGAGAAGTTGGCCCTTTTCCTTTAACCAATTATTCAGAAGCTTCGAATTGGTCAACAATGATAAAATTTGTAACCCAAAATAAATATATGCCGCCCTGGTCGCCAGACGAACATTATAGTAGTTTGGTAGGAGAACAAACTTTAACAGATGTAGAAATTCAAACTATTGCAGATTGGGTTGACAATGGAGCTCCCCAGGGTGATCCAAATTTAGAACCACCTTTACCAGTTTTTTCAACAGGTTCGCAAGTTGGAACTCCTGATGTTGTTTTGCAGATGGCACAACCTCATAATATTACCGGGAATTTTCAAGATGATTATAGGGTTTTTGTAATTCCTTCTGGTTTTACAAATGACAAAGAAATCGCTTCAATAGAGTTTAGACCCGGCAATACAAGTGTTGTTCATCATGTTTTGTTTGCATATGATTTAACTGGAACTGCCGCTAATTTGGATGCTGCAACCAGCGAATACGGTTATATTTCGTTTGGTAATTTTGGTTTTAATGATGCAGTATTTTTGCCTTGGGCTTATGCTCCGGGAAACGAAACTTTGGTATTACCAGAAGGAATTGGGAAAATAATTCCAGCGAATGCCGATTTATTACTTCAAGTTCATTATGCTCCAGTTGGTGTTGACCAAACTGATCAATCTTCTGTGAATATTTTTTATAAAGATGCTACAGACCCAATTGTAAGAGAAATTCAGACAGGTATTACATCGCCAAGTGATATTATTGGTGGCGGATTTAATACTTTTTTCTTTCTTCCAGAAGAAGTAAAAACTTACGTTGCAGAAGGCACCTCCAGTATACTTGGCGTATCGAAAATTCCAAACAATAAAGATGTTAGTTTAATTGGTATTGCTCCTCATATGCATTTGCTGGGTAAATCTTATGAAATCTTTGCTGTAACACCTGCAAACGATACAATCAATTTAATAAACATTCCTGATTGGGATTTTAATTGGCAAGGTGCTTATACTTTCGAGAAAATGATAAAAATCCCCAAAAACTCGCAGTGGTTTACAAAAGCGGTGTACGATAATACAAGCGACAATCCTTCAAATCCAAACTATCCGCCACAACTTGTAACCTGGGGTGATAATACTGACGACGAAATGCTAATTGTATTCTTTTATTATGTTCTTTATGAAGAAGGGGATGAAAATATTAGCTTGAGTGGTTTTGCAGAATGGGTGAATTGCGATGATGTTATTGATTTACAAGCTTATAAATTGCCAGAAGGTTCCATTAAATCTGATAGTTTAATTTTTACCGCAGGAAAAGTTCCTTATGGAACAAATGTAATTTTGCAGGCTGAAAACAGAGTGGATTTAAAAGATGGGTTCAACACTGAAGGTAATACCAACTTAGAGGTAATAATTGAAGATTGTATTGATTAGATAAGTGCTTACACTGTAATAAAAGTAATTATGAAATTATTGTTTTACTTTTTTATACCATTTATGGCTTTAGGGAATGAAAAAATTTCTGAAAGCAATGAAATGGCAAATGATGATATCGAAGTAAATATCTTTATGAATGAAGATTGTAAAATTTGTCAATTCTATACATTGAAGCTAAAAGAATTACATAAAGAATTTGCATCCGATAAAATTGTTTTTAGAGGAATTTTTCCAGCGAAAGAGGCTGAAAATGAAAAATTGCAGGCGTTCAAAAAAGCTTATAAAATGCCTTTTGAAATGGTTAATGACAAAGAACAAATCATTACAAAAGAATTAAAGGCAACTATAACACCAGAAGTTATTGTCTTTAATAAGAGTAAAAACGAAATTATTTATCGCGGAAGAATTGACGACAGTTACTATAAAGTTGGAAGAAGAAGAAATGCTAACAGAACCAATGAATTGTTTGATGTTTTAACAGCAATCACCCTGAATAAAAAAGTAGAAACAAACAACCAACCTGCGATTGGTTGTTATATAAGTCTACGGAACTAAAAAACACTCCAAATTTTAACGTTTAAACTCAAAGCTCTATTCTACCGGCACTATCTGCCTATCATAAGAAAGCGTAGCAAATATTCCTAGTCCACCTTCTACATTAGAAATAATAGAAGCAGGTTGCCCGAAAGGGTTTCCATTTGCCTGTTCGGCTTCTTCAAAAGTCTCCAGAAAATCGTGATAGCTCTCTTCTATATGATATAAAGTAGCTACGAGTGTATCTTCCAGTTTATATTCAAAACCAGTCCCAAAAGGCACATCATCGCCATCGAAAAAACGATCATTCACCGCAAAATCATCCCTGCGACGTCTGTTTTGTTTACCTATAGTAAAACGATAGAAATTTGATATGCCAGGATCATCAGTAAACCAGACTATTGCCGCTGCAATAGTATCAGTATCGTTGAAAGTCAATACCGTACTATCAATAGGAACAGGTGCGAGTAAAGTGGCGCTGGCAAAGACATTTCTATCCTTAGAAGCATTTACTTCTATGGAGAAATCACTACCATAATCAGCCGGTACTATATACGGATTGCCGTAATTGTACACCTTTTCTGTAGCCAGATCAAAATAAATACCTTCTTCCAGGACATAGGAATTTCCATTATGATTTACGACCACATTAGCTCCTTGAGCAAAACCCAGTAATTCGACTGCGCTTACAAAGTCTTCAACCAATTCTTGCAATGATGTATCCCCCGCTACGATCAATTCCAACTGGGCTAAAGGCAGTGTAAATGAGTCACCAGCTTCATCAGCAATAGTAACCAGAGTGGTATCTGCAATAGGTTGAGGAGTCGGTAGCTCTGTGTAACTCAAGCTCTCCGTCAGTAAAGCTCTTAGCGGTTGGCCGGGTTCAATATAGCTTTCCACCACGATTTCACTTTCGTATTCTGGAAGGTCTATATTTACATCTCTTTCCAGATCACAGGCAACAAAGGAGATCATGACTCCTAAAATGAAGGCAGCGTATTTATACATAGTTTTATTGTTTCAGGAATAAAGTCTAATATTTAGAAAACCCTTGTAAAACAAAACGACAGTCAGAAAGGTTTATTTCCAACTGTCGTTCTTATCTCAATTAATTGAGTATTTTTTTATCAATTACTGAATTACCTGCTTAACTAAGTCAGCAGCTTCTTTCAATTGAATTGCCGAATGTACTTCAAGACCTGATTCGTCTATAATTTTCTTAGCAATATCCGCATTCGTTCCTTGCAGACGTACAATGATAGGTACATTGATATCGCCGATATTTTTGTAAGCATCTACAACTCCGTTCGCTACACGATCGCAACGTACAATACCACCAAAAATATTAATCAGAATAGCTTTTACCGCAGGATCACGCAGAATAATTCTGAAAGCCTGTTCTACACGAGCTGCATCTGCTGTACCACCTACATCTAAGAAGTTGGCAGGCTCACCACCAGATAATTTGATGATGTCCATTGTTGCCATTGCCAGACCTGCACCATTCACCATACAACCTACATTTCCATCCAGATTTACGAAGTTCAATCCATAGCTCTTCGCTTCTACTTCTGTTGGGTCTTCTTCGTCTGTATCGCGCAAGTCTGCCAAATCCTTATGGCGGAATAATG
>JAHDFX010000063.1 GCA_020627965.1 Saprospiraceae bacterium
TTTTTGTTAGAAGGTACAGCAGGTTGTTGATGATTCATGGAATTGAGTTTTTTTGTTAAAAATTACTCGTGCGAATCTAAGTGTTTTAACTCAAGCTCTCATCTTTCATCGACTAAGGGGCGGAGAAAATAGACTATACTTAACTTATTCTTTGATAGAAATAATCTTCTAGTCTGTATTAAAAACTCAAGCCAATATCTATCAATGAACCATTCTAAAAGTTTAAAATGGTTCATTGATAGAACAGTGAAAATCAGTCACGTTTTTGGAAATAAAATAATTTTATAAAAGTTTTGGATAAATTAAATGTATAAGCTATATTTGCTATGCATATTTCAGGTAATAAACTCAAAGGAATAATACAATATTTTTGTTTTTAAATCTCATAAAAATCAAACTTTCAGTATTAACCTATGTTTTTTATAAAGAGTTACAACTAAATACAGGACATTATCAGAATGATATTGACATGCTATTTTATAATAGCACATATGTTATCATTGGGTGGTTTAATATTAATCAATGGCAAGTAAGTAATTGTACTTTTAATATAAATAAATTTTAAAACTAAAAAAAACTACTATGACTGAAGTAAGAACAAATGATCAAACCAACACAGGGCAAACAATTATCTATGCACAACAAGATAAAAAATCAAATGGTGCTGGTACAGCAGGGTTTGTATTGGCTCTGCTTGCTATACTCCTCTGTTGGATACCTGTTGTCAACTGGATTCTTTGGGTATTGGGACTGATCTTCTCCCTTATAGGAGTATTCAAGGAACCTAGAGGTATGGCAATTGCAGGTTTAGTACTCTCATTGCTTGGAATAATAATAATGATGGTTGTTTTAGGAGGTTTAATGGCAGCAATGTCTACTATGTAAAATAGCGAATATCGTTTATCAGATAATTGGATATAGTCACCTCTCCTATATTTTTGTGGTAATTATATCCAATTACTTTTTATGTAATTTGGTAAATACATTTCAATTTTGTCCTACATTTAGAGTATCAGCCCAACTCCACAATAGTCACCCCGTCACCCCCATGTTTAGGCTCTTCATGCCTGACAGCCTGCACAGCACTATACTCCCGAAGTTTCTGACGAACTGCCCGGCGCAAAACGCCATCACCTTTACCATGAATGATACGCAGCTCATTTCCATTAGCGATCAGGGCTTCATCAACGAAAAGCTCCACCGTGCGAATAGCTTCATCACGACGCATACCACGCAGGTCAAGCTTATTGACAAAATTGGAAGTAGTCGTCACGGTATCGGTGTTGACCTTACCTTTCCTTGGGGCTGTAATAGGCGTGTCTGCCCGCTGCAAATCCCGGACTTTGACCGTCATACGCAACTGACCAACCAGTATAACAGCATTGTTTTTATGAATAGATTCTACTTTTGCTACATCGCCTCCTCCGGTACGTAATTTAACAAATTCACCTACCTCAATAGGGGCATCATTCTTCTGTTTTTTATCCTGTGTATAATAAACGGATTCCTGCAATTCATGAATCTCCTTACTCATTTCTTCCCGTTCTGTCTTATTCTCTTTCAGTAAGGCTTTTGCTTTTTCCAGATTTTGTTCCTGACGAATATCTCTGACCAGTTTTTCTAATTCACGGTTAGTATGGGCTTTTGCCTGAAGGTTTTGCTCTTTGATGTCTAGCTTTAACTTACGACGACGATACTCCAATTCATTATTCATCCGTTCATAATTCTTCACCAGCTTATCAAAGCTTTGTTGCTGGGCTTCCATTTTGGCTAATCTCTCCGATAATTCCTGCTTCTCTCTTTGCAAATCAACGAGTAATTCGTCTATAGCTTTTTCATTCTTACCCGTTTTATGTTTCGCATAGTGAATAATCTTTTTATCTAAACCGCTTTTCTCAGCAATTTCAAAAGCATAAGAACTACCGGGTTTGCCTACAGCCAATTCGTAAGTAGGGGAGAGGTTGTCCATATCGAAAGTCATGCTGCCATTGACGATCCCTTTGTTTTTATAGGCAAATATTTTCAGGTTGGAATAGTGGGTAGTGACGAGTCCGAATATTTTCTTTCTATTCAATTCTTTCAAAATAGCTTCCGCAATAGAGCCACCAATTTTAGGATCAGTACCACTACCAAACTCATCAATGAGAATCAGCGTTTTTTCATCGCATTGATCGAGAAATATCTTCATATTGCGAAGACGGGAACTGTAAGTACTCAATTCATCTTCCAGTGATTGCTGGTCGCCTATATCAATGAATAATTTTTCAAAAACACCCATTTCCGACTCTGGACTGACCGGAACCAGCAAACCGGATTGTAGCATCAACTGCATCAGCCCCAATGATTTTAGGGCAATGGATTTTCCACCTGCATTGGGCCCACTCAATACCAGAATACGATTCTGATTCAGTAAGTGTAGGGTAAAGGGAATCGTTTTTTTGCCCTCTTTCTTATTTTTTAAAAAAAGTAAAGGGTGATAACCATCTTTAATACCAATAAAAGGTTCACTTTTCAACTTGGGTTTGCAGGCATCCAATTCATTGGCTAATAAAGCTTTTGCACGGATAACATCATAGCGGGCTATAATGCTGTGGTATTCCTGTATCAATGGCAGGTAAGGCCGGATTGTTTCTGTCAAGTCCCTCAGAATACGATAGATTTCCCGCTTTTCTTCGTTCTCCAGGTCAAAAATATCATTATTGATCTGAATAACGGCTTCGGGTTCGATGAAAGCAGTTTTCCCGGTGGCTGATTCGTCATGTATAATACCGCGTATCTTACGCTTATGTTCGGCAGGGGCAGAAAGGACACGTCTTCCATTTCTAAAACTTTCCACACTGTCTTTCAGAAATCCTTTTGATTTGTACTCATTGATAACAACCCTGAAAACCCTGTCGAGTTCCTTGCGTTTGGCGATCTGTAGCTTGCGGATGCGCATCAGTTCAGGAGAAGCATCAGAACGTATCTTACCTTCTTCATCAACCACACGATCTATAGCATGGAGTAAGTCTTCATTAAATTGTATGTTACGAACAATGTCATACAGAGAAGGGTAGGATTCCCGCTTATCCCGCTTGAAAAACTGAAAAATGCGGTAGATAACACGAATATTATCCGCCAGGCGTTTGAGTTGTTGTTCGCTCATTACAAAGCCAGCAACATTGAGCATACGGATCTCTTCATCCAGACTTTCATAATTGCTAAGCGGGAAATGATGATTCTCTTCCAGTGTAGTCTTAAACTCCGCAGCTTCATTCAACAGACGGTCAATCATGAATTTCTGAGTATGTAATACCAGATTTTCAATACGTTGTCTACCTGTTTCTCCCAGACACTGCCGGTCTAGCCACTCTTTTATTTTATCAAATTCCAGCTTTTCGTAAACGTCATTCGGCGCAAGTAACATAATCTCTCAGATTTATTCCTAAAGATAGGCAAGTCATCATAAACTTGCTACTACGCATAAAATAATTGAAAAAAAACCAAAAAAGTTCAGCCTTTTGAAATTTCTTTCCGTATAAGCTTATATACTATGTATGCGTGCCGCCAAAATGTTGGTTATGTGTGCTTAGTAGAGGTTTTTAATTTTGGAATGGGTGACTTTCTTCTAATTTATGGGATGTAATGAATGAAAAGTCGAAATAAAATATTTGTCAAAAAATTTCGGCGTTTAAGAAAGTTTTAACAATTTTAAGGAATAATTGATTTCGTTAGGCTGAAAAACAATTATTTTCGTCGTCATAGGGTGCTATTTACCAAACTCACTAAACTCCAGCACTCATGAGAGCAATTGTACCCATTATGTTTTTATTGTGCATAAACATAAATCATGTTACAGCACAAAACACCAAATTAGCTGAAACCAAGAAATATGTTCTACAGACATTTCCTGTAGAGGATAAATCGAGTATCGTCCTGAATATAGAAGGACAGGTTGCAGTAGAAGTTTGGAATCAGACAAGCGTATGTGTAGAAACCAGTGTAATACCGCAAAATGCTAATTTCAACATTATTAAAATGTTGGCAAAAGAAGGGTATTACAATGTAAAAACTTCAGAAACAGATTATAGCCTCACTGTCTATAACAGACCTGCAAGCAAGATGTTTGTCTATAAAGGGCAAAAACAAACCGTTTGTATGGAATATAAGGTTTATGTTCCTGCTGACACTCAGGTAACTGATCGGTCAGGTAGAAGTTTATTGGCAGTGGCTAGCACCGATTAAACTCATATTATACCTCCAACTTTTCCATAAGTCCAATTTTCAAAATATCGACCTCCTGTATATCGTCAGGTCAGGAAGCCTGACAGTAATTATTTGTATTGGAGTAATATTTTAGGATGATATGAAAAAAGTTTGCGATGAGGAAGATGATATTTATTTTAGCTTGTACATTTTTGACGGTATGTAATGTAACTGGTCAGACGCTTACTGATTATAAGGTCAGAAAAAGTATAGTTCAGACTTTCCCGGCAGAAGAAATTACTAGTATATCTTTGGAAATAGAAGGACAGGTAGACGTACAAGTCTGGGGGCAAAGTAGTGTCTGTGTACAAACTAGCGTAATCCCGGAAAAAGCCAGCTTCAAAATGATTAAAATGCTGGCAGACGAAGGCTATTATGATATAATTGCTCAGGATGTGGAGAATGTGCTTACCGTTGCTACCAAACAACCGATCAGCAAACTAATGGAATTTCGGGGGGAGAGACAAGTAACCTGTATAGAATACAAAGTCTATGTGCCGGAGGGGGTACAGGTAACAGATGTCATGGGAAGAGATTTGTTAGTGCCGCCTGTTGCTGTGGAATGAAATTTAAACACGTTCTTATGGCTTTCTGTTGAGTAACATCCAGTTTCCATCAACATTTAAATAAGTACCATCTTCAAAAACCTGTTTGAAATTATTTTCAAAAAAGCGTCGGGTAAGAACTTTGTCATTGGGGCTATTGAAAAGACGATTGTATAATAGCAGTCCGTCGGCTTTGATGAGTTGTTTCAGTTTATATAAAAAGCCAGTCGCTTCAAATTCCAGAGGAACTAAGTCGTCCATAAAAACATCCATACAAATCAGATCAAATTTTCGTTCGCATTGAGCAACAAACAAGCCTGCATCTGCACATACATACTCAATGTTGGAATTGAGTGAAGACATGGTATATTTATGTGCCAGTCCAATAACTTCCTCATCTATTTCTATAGCAGTATAATTATATTCTTTACCAAAAACTTCTTCGAGCATATATGGAATACTGCCTAGTCCAAAACCTAGTATGAGTACATCCTTGCCAGGGAGTTTCTCCAGGTCAATTTGCTTGAAGCTATATAAATAGTTCGTGTATAAATCCTGATAAGAATAAATAGCATTTTCGGTATCTAATCGGTATCTGCCCTGACTATAAACAACTTCCAGATAAGGATTGTATTGGCCCTCTACTACCTCTATTGTAAATGGGTGAATGTAGCTTAATATATATTTCCAGAATGGCTGTTTCATGTATCCCAACGCCTGTAAGTCTTACTTTCGCTAAAAGCGTGTTCCAGTATCTTTTTTTCTACTTCATCAAGCTCTTTGCCTCTGCGTTTCATGACAAGTTCAGCCGTTTCAAAAGCTTTTCTTAGCCGATAAGTAGAGAAACCACTAGCGCCACCCCAGGAAAAAGATGGAACAAAATTTCTAGGAAAACCAGCACCAAATATATTGGAAGAGACACCAATTACAGTCCCGGTATTAAACATAGTATTGATACCACATTTAGAATGATCGCCCATGACCAAACCACAAAATTGAAGACCTGTTTTTTCAAAGCTTTCCGTTTCATAATTCCACAAACGAACTTCGGCATAATTATTTTTCAAATTGGAATTATTGGAGTCCGCACCTATATTGCACCATTCTCCCAAGACAGAGTTACCTAGAAAACCATCATGCCCTTTATTAGAAAAACCAGTAATAACGCTATTATTGACCTCTCCGCCGATTTTTGAATAAGGACCTACTGTGGTTGGCCCGTAGATTTTTGCTCCGAGCTTCAAAACACCCTTTTCACACAAAGCAAGCGGACCACGAACAATACAGCCTTCCATGATCTCAGCATTTTTGCCAATATAAATAGGACCTGTAGATGCATTCAGGATAGAACACTCTACTTTTGCGCCAGCTTCTATGAAGATATTCGATTTATTGATGACCTGATTCGTCGGACTGATAGCTTCACTCAGTCTATTCCGGGTAATTTTTTCAAAATCGCTTTGAATAGCCTCGCCATTATAATGGAAAATATCCCAGCAGTTTTCAATTTTTATAAAAGAAGCTGAAGATTGGATCTTTCTGAGCCCGCCAAGCTCTGCATCGCGCTGTAAGATGCCGAAACGGTCTTTACTGATCTTTGCAGCGATCATCAGATTATCTTTGAGCAACACATCATCCTCATCCATTTCAATGATCTCTTCGCAGAGAGACGGAGTTGGGAGAATACCTCCATTAATAACCAGATTCCTATCCTTAACAATAAGAGGATATTTTTCACTCAGGTGAGGAACTGTAACATGTGATACTTTATTATTGAACCAGAGCTCCCATTTCTCACGAATGGTCAATATCCCTACCCGCAACTCACAGATAGGACGAGTCATGGTTAGTGGATAAAGTCTTTTTCGACTAGGATCATCAAATAGAATTATGTTTTCCATCTTGTATGTTTGTGTAGCGCACAAAATACAAATTATTTCCTCCTTAGAAACAAGAAAAGCATCGACTATTTAGCCGATGCTTCTTGTACTAGCAAAATATCTGTACTGCTTAGTCCTCTTCCTTCTTAGCGAACTTAGCAAATTTCTTATTAAATTTATCAATACGTCCTGCTGTATCAACAAACTTCATCTTACCTGTATAAAAAGGGTGAGAAGCTGAAGATATTTCCAATTTTACAAGAGGATACTCGTTACCATCTTTAAATGTTGCAGTATCTTTAGTTGGTGCACATGAACGAGTCAGGAATTCATCATCAGTAGAAATGTCTCTGAAAATGACCATTCTATAATTATCTGGATGTATGTTCTTTTTCATCTTAATTTAGCATTATTATAGTTTCAACGGGGGGCAAAGATAAAAAGTTTTTTGGTTTTTTGCCTTTTGTGAGCAGCTTATTTTACATTAATTGCAATTTTATTTTTCTGTTCGTAATAAGTCTTACGATTCTTAGCCACTACAAGTAATTGAACATTGTGTTTACCTTTTTTCAATTTGGCTTTTGGAATAACTACACTAAAGCCAGATTTCAGATATTTCTCAGCTTTAAGTCGCTCCACAGCTTTTTTTCGGGGGGCACCATAATTGGTTTTAAATACCTGTTTACCAATTTTTACATATACACCGGCAGCAAGAGCTTTGTTGGGCTTATCTATGGCTGTTCCTTTCAGGGTAATAGCCTCATCCGTATCTAGCGCAAAAGGCTGATCATCTTTAGAGGTATTATAATCATTGACCGAACTTAGCAGCGCATAAGTCTGTTTAGGTGACTTTTTTAGTTTACTTATAGGAGGTAATACAGCAGTTGAATTATTCTTTTTCTTTGTTTGTTTTTTGCTATTCTTTTTCTTTTTCTGACTGGACTTAGAGCCAGGCTTTCGGGTATCGCCATCCTGACAGGCAACTGAAAAAATAGAGAGAAAAGCCATTAATAGTAGTAGAGGGAATACTTGTTTCATGATATATTTATGTATGATGTTTTCGTTGAATCATTTTAATAACCAAATCGTTTGTCCAGAAATTCATCTATGATATGGTCGATCCGGGATAGTTGTTCTGTTGAAAAAAAATTCTTGTGATCACCAATAATACCTTTTCTTGATTGAAAACTATTGATATTACTTGGCTTATCTGTTTTTGTCCAGGGGTCTTTATTATTGGATGAGGCTTGTTTTTGCTGCATCTTTTTGATATCGCTATTTTTTATAGCTGCTTCAATCATGATAGTTGTTGGCGAAAACCCCATAAAATCACACATATTGCTCAGGGTGCCTGTTGTATCCTTCTTCATTTCTTCATAACTCATCCTAAACACCCGGGCTTTATTTTTTTCGGCATAGTCCAGCCATTTATTCATAAAGAAAATGATCTTTTTGATGCCAATGACTGGATTACTAATCAAATCCTCTTTTTCAATCTTAGAGATGTTGTGACGTAATTTAATGTGATAAAATTGGCTGACTAAAACATCCCTTGGATCACGGTGCAAAAAAACAATTTTTTGACTATTATAAGCCTCAAAGTCACGTTTTTTTATTTGTTCTTCATCCTGTAAAGGCTCTGCCTGTTCCCATGAAGATTTATCATGGGTAGCCAGTATAGCAGGAAAATCAGTATCTAAACTACCCAATGCAGTCAGTGCATGCGAAATAGAATCCTCTTCGCTGATCTTTTTTTCTGTATCATAGCCCAGTTTACCTATTTCCACCAATATATTTTGTAGCCAGGTTCTACCTGATTTCGGATAAGAAACCAATAGAATGTCAAAATTATCAACATTTTTATATTTGGAAAAACGATCAAAGTAAAAAGGGATCATTCCGGGGTTTTTGACCAGCGACAGAAATTTGCTTTTGTAGTTA
Organism: Saprospiraceae bacterium; assembly: GCA_020627965.1. GTDB lineage: Bacteria > Bacteroidota > Bacteroidia > Chitinophagales > Saprospiraceae > JAHDEO01. Next base: position 8,612 of record JAHDFX010000063.1, read on the forward strand.
TAATAATATAATTGAGCTCTGCTTAATGCCATGCCAGAAGTATGTTTAAATCTACTTTTTTGTTTTTATGTAATACTGTGCACCGATAGGCAGCCAGGACATTAAAGGTTCCAGTCGGGTAAAAGGCTGAAGCAGCCGATGTCGGGGAAAAAACAATGTAAAATTAAGCGCTACATGTTTAAAACCAGCATTATTAATGATTTTTTTACAATAAGAGGGCTTAAGTAAAACGGCATCTTTATCAAACACACATTCATTGACGATCTTTCTGGTGATCGGGTTATGCGGATTATGCTCAAAAATATAGAACCTGCCGCCTGGCTGTAGCACGCGCCGAATTTCCTGCAAAATAGCCTCATGTAATTTATGTTCTACATGATGAAAAACCATTGAAGTAAATACAAGATCAAAAGTATTATCAGGGTAGGGGATACTAAGACCGTCGAAGGCTTTAAAATCGCTATTAGCTATCTTTTTGTCAGTGGCAATCTTGATGCTTTCTTCTGATATGTCTATACCATGAATATTGATATGATTGAAATGCTTTCGGAAGTAAACACAGCTATTACCATCTCCACAGCCAAAGTCCAGTAAGTTAAGGGCTTCGTCGGCTTCATACTTTTTTAGCTCAATGACCTTATACTCGCTGAAATAATTGCTATCTGCACCGCTTATTTTCACAGCATCATCGTGAATGTCCCGATAATCATCTGCAAACTCATCGAAATTATCAAATTGTCTTTGCTCGCTCACTTATATATTCCTTTATAACTGTGAAGATAAGGATTATTTAGTTGCATCAATCTTTCCCCTATCTTTGGTGTGTGTAACAAATTGCACAAAGCCTTTAAGCGTTCCTCCCCCTTCGCCCCCTCCAAAGGGGGACAATAAGCTAAAAAGCAGATCAATGTCTCCCTTTGGAGGGAGAAAAAGAGGGAGGACAACTGGAAAACTGTGCAATTTGTTACACACACCTATCTTTGGAAGACAAAATAAGGAATTTCGTGTGAATGGAAATAAATCAACTGGTGATTCGCATGACTCATATTTGAATCCTTACTGCTCGGTTTGAAGGATTCTTTTTTGTAGCCAGATATAAAAAGGGAGTGTTCTTCCTGGTTTTTGATTTCGTTTTTCCATGTCGAGAATAGTGGGGAGTGCATTTTTCATCAAAATTTCGGGTTCCTCGCTTTGTCCTAATTTTTTTAGCAAATCCAGTATCATTATAATCGTTGAATCAGCATCATTCTGCTTCTTGATCTTTCTTGTGAAGTTCTTTAGCTGGTTTTTAAAGAAGCTATTATTATTGTTTTCATATAATTCTATAAGTATGAGGGCTTGCAATTCATATACATGATTAGTTACATGCTCCATCCCTGAAAGCAACTTTTCAATATGAAGCTGGTACTTATAAAAGGCTTTATATTCTTTTATCAGTACGCAGAGATAAGCTATATGAAGTGATAGTATCATATTCATGAGCCTATAAGGTGTGGTAAAGCGCAATTCTTTGGTCAGGTCTAATTGCTGAATAGTTGCTAAGGTATAGCCCTGCTCAAGAGTGAGCCTTCTTGCCTGAACAATATTATTGAATAGGTTAAATTTGGTGACGATTCTTTGGTATTCTCCCTTATTAGCGTTTGAAAAAAGTTTATTATATTTTTTCAGCAAAGTACTGAAATGATCTGCTTCATTGAGAAATTTCTTCGGATCAACCCAGTATAGGCATATGATGTAATTATAATCAGCATCTAAGATGTTTAAATAGTCATAATTATAATTGTTTGAATCAATAAGCTTTAACTGTAGGTCTACATACGCTTTATAATTAGCTAAGGCGGCTTCTACTCCCTTTGTATATAAGAGATAGATGCCTTTTGCATTATAATAAGTTTGATAATCACTGGAGGACAGATGATCGAGTAATTTTAGTTTGCCTATTTCTGCCCAATCACTTGGTGTCGTTTTTTGGGTAGAGCGTATATAAACATCACAAGCCAGAACTTTCAGTTGTCTATATTTAGTTTCATCATTTCCCAGTTTTTTTAGGCGCTCATAAATACTGAGTTGTAAACCATCACTAAAAGCAAACGCCTTAATTTTTTGGGATTGCCCAAAATAATAAAGCATACTAATAGCTTCTGTAACATGGCGAAACTTATTATTTTTATCTGCAATTTTAAGTACTTTCCACCATGTTTTTAAGGCATAATTAAAGAGTCCTACACCTGTCATCGCATAAGCCCTTTCACTCAAATCCCTTAAAACTATATCAAGCCTGTCTTGCTGTATAGTTACCTTTTTACTTTTATAAATATACAAAACCAGTTTATCCAATAAATACCCGATTACACCATTGGCGCCAGGGATATTATGCAACTTTATAAAGTTTTTAAAATCTTCCTTATTGAAGTTCTTTTTAGCCTCTAAAAAATTAAATATTAACTCATAATAACTGTTTTTATTCAACTTATTAATCTCTAACCTAAACATTCTTTTTTGGGGAGGTGTCATCTGTCTGATTACCTGATGCAATCCCTCTAATTTACTTACTTTTTCCATTAAGGTTTCTTTTGGCCTAGTGTTCTGTAAACTAAGTTCTGAGTAATTTTGGACATGCCTTTTGCGCCTGCACTTCATCACGTCCTCGCCCAATAGCTAAGGCTATTCGGCTCCGGGGTTCTTCGTTCAAACACAAAATTCATTGCCCAAAACCACTTAAGTACAAACAATCAGTTATTCACCACAGATAGCGCTCCCGTATAGTTATCGGGATACACAGATTATAATACAGAACCTATATCAATCTGTAGTAATATGTGTCCATCTGTGGTTAAATACGTATTTTTTGTTTTGGTGCGTTTGCCCTAGATACATTATAGGTTATTGTGATCAATACACTAAATATCTTAAATGGTTTAACAAAAACAAAGACGATCGTCTCTTGTTCAAAACATTTAAAATAATTTATAACCTAATTGTTGGTATTGTTTAAAAAAAGTGCAGGTGTTGTTAAATGGCTGGTAGTTATTTTTTTACAAAAAAAAATAACAATAATTAAACCTCATAAGACAAAAATATTTGATATTATAAAATCACAAATTGCCTGAAAAATGTCATTAATAATCGAATCCTTACTAAGAGTTAGTGCGTACATGCTTTTTGTAAATAAAGAATTTTTCAATTAGAAACATGTACAATGCGCTTAGAAGAAGTACTTTCAGCTTTACTAAAGCAATTATGGAATCTTTTATATTTTGTGTATCTGTCAGTAGTTTTTATGGACACTATAAAGCCATGTGTAAATTATAATAAATTTACATCATCACTTACGCTCAAAATATACTCATCAAAAGAAATAATCTACAAGACTCCACAAATAAAAACATCTCTCGAAAAATTACTAAAATGGCAAACCCTGCCACATACATAGATTGAGCGAATTGGTAATTTAAGGTTAATAACCCAATAACCAAGAAGCGGCAGCTTATCTCAATACGACCAGACAGAACAGACAGTTGCTACTTCCTATTAAGGTCTGACATGAAGAACGCTTGAGTCCTCCATGCTCACCCACCTTTTATCTTTCTTTTTTAAAGTAAAATTTCAGGCTCTCCTCTTCCGACAAGAGGGGGCAGGGGATATGCATCTTGTACCAAACCCCTATTTCATAAATATATATACTCAACTCATGAGAAAAATACTACTTACGACATTAGCAGTAAGCTTATTTTTAAGTGTACAACCAGCCAATGCAGGCTTATTCGACTGGTTATGGTCGAAAGAAAAAACAACAGAAGTCAGTGATCAAAAAGATACGCAGGCTAAAGAACATAATTTCTCCAATGCTGAGAAAAAATTGACTGAAAAAGCCAAAAATAAAAAAAGCCAGTTGCGTTTTACCGAGAATATCGGTCAAACAGAGGAAGCTATCCTTTATCATGTCAATGATGCACAAGCCAATCACTTCTTCATGAAGAATGAAATCCGAACGGTTATTACTCAAAGAACAAAGAGTAACCGACAGGATACCGTAGAAGAAGATGACCCGCGCAGTCAAGGGGGCAAAAAAGAAACCCCCGAAGACGAGATCACGACCTATGCTTACGGCTTAAAATTCCTCGGTACAGATGGACCGCAGGAATCTTTGGGTTTGCAGCCGGAGATCGTAGAAAAAGTCGGGAAAGTAACGAAAATCACAGGATGTGGTACCTTTAACGATATTCCTCAATACGGACAGGTGCAGTATAATGCTTTATGGAAAGGTATTGATGTGGACTTTTATGAGACCGAAGGACACCTTAAATACGATTTCGTCGTACAGCCCGGTGCCGACCCGACGCAGATACAGTTCGAAATGAACGGTGTCAGCCACCTCAAAGCCGACTGGTGGACAGGCGAACTGCAATTCACCACACCGATGGGAGAATTGAAAAAAGGAAGGCCTTATACCTACCAATTGATAGACGATAAAGAAGTAGAAGTAAAAGCAAAATATGTCATCAAAGACGGAATCATATCTTTCAAACTGGGGAAATACAATGAAGACTACCCCTTGATTATTGATCCAATCGCCCTAAAATTTGCTACTTTCTTAGGAGGTACAGGCTATGATGTCATCGAAGATATTTATGTACATCCAACTTCTAAGAAAATTTACCTGGCAGGAGAAACTTCATCTACTGTTTTTCCAAGTACCGTAGGAAACATCGGACCTCGTGGTGGAAATGATGATGGATTCATTACCTGCATGAGTGCTGATGGTAGTACTGTACTCTGGACAACCTTTATTGGTGGATCAGATACTGATAGGTTAGAACATATAGAAGTATCTGATGACGAAAGCAGTGTTTTTGTGAGTGGATATTCTGAGTCTAGTGATTATCCAACCAATGGAACTGTAGCTGCTTATTCTACAACAGGAACAGGCGACAGCCCTGTTATCTCTCGCTTAAGTGCAGATGGGCTTACCTTAGAGTATAGTACCTATATACCACTTACTAAACCCTATTTTTATGGACAAGAGGACAATGAAAAATATGCCTTAGTTGGCGATATGGTCTATGGGGCGGCAAGCTGTAATGGTAATTGTCTTCCTGTTCCTGCAACAGCTGAAGATCCCAATGGAAGTCCTAATGGCTCTATTGTATTTGGATTAAATACCACAGTAGGGGGTACTGCTGGTTTAGAATATGGCACCTATTTTAGTGTAGGGGCAGTCATGATGCCGCAAGAAGTAAAAGTAGATGCGGCAGGTAATGTATATGTATTAAGTGTAGTAGAGTCTGGAAATGATAACCTTGTTAATCCAATTGAGACTTGGGCAGATATTATTCCAGAACTTGGGGTTCCTTTTTCTTTCTGTGGGGCGGTTGCCAAGTTTGACCCTACCCTGAGTACGATATTACAAGGAACACCAGTACATCCTGTTCGCTCTCTTACCGCAACCAGTTATACTGAATGGGGCAATACAGGAGGTTCGATAGCGATGGATGTATCTGATAATGGAGATATTTTCATTACCGCAGATGCATCTTTTTTTGCGATAGGTACTTTTACTGAAAGTGACTGGAGTGTGGCACCAACAGCCAACTATATCAACTTGAAACCCTTAAATTCAAGTAAGATGATAGGTACTACCTTTAATATGACGATGGCCTTAAAAATTGCGGCATCGAATCCTACACAATACGATTACATCGTGACAGCTCCTGCAGGCTTTGGAGAGGCTGGAACAGCAGGTGGTGTAGTAGATAGTAAAGGTAGATTGCACTGGTTATTTAATCACGATGTAACCTATCGTAACACTAATGATCCTATTGTTACTCCAGGAGCCTTACAGGATTATACCTTATCATATGAAGGAGGAACGAATTATGTCGTTTTATCTCCATCAGGTCAACTAGAGTATGGAACTACCATTAGTCCCTCAGTTGACCTGGTAGGTACTGCTCCTGTTAAAGGTTTTGCCTCTTTCGTAACAGAAGATTGCAAGTTTTACGCTGGTGGAAATGTTGGAACATCTGGACAACAAAGCTTCCCTGTAACCCCATCCTATTGGGATGCAGATGCCGGACAACAGGTATTTGTGCACGATGCTATACCTACACCAGATAATCAAACAGAATCTTGGTTGGCAGTCTTCCACAGTCCGAGAGTTTCTGAAAATGTGATCAATGATTTCGCGGCGGACAATAATGAATTTTGCGTAAATGCCATGATCTATCAAGATCCGAATTTCGGTCCTATCCTCGGCAATCCCGTCGGATTCGAAAGTGGTGATGGCTCTGTAGCTACGCATGTACTACCGGATATTCGTCCCACATTTTTTACAGAACCATATCCCAATCTGCCTCCACCCAATGATTTTCAGTGGCAGATCAGCTACGATAATGGAGCCACCTGGGCAGATGCGCCCGTCAATGGGGATTTGCCCGTTTATAAGCCGCAATCTGAAGCAAGCCCGGGCACGGTTCAGTATAGACGTGGATATATCCACAACTGCTGCACAAATGAAACCACTTACAGTAATGTAGCCACAGCTACTATTGTAGGCACCTTCGCACTAGAGGCAGATGCGCCCACAGAACCCATTTATATCTGTCCGGGTAACGAAGTGGATTTTACCTTTCCCATTACAGGGGCTACCAACATCAGTTGGCAATGGTATAATGGTTTTGCACCAATTGATAATACAGTCATTAATCCTGCGAGTGGTTCAGGAACAGCAGCCAGTTTCACCGCAGCTGTCCCAACGACCAATACAGAGGATGGATTTTATAGATTAGTCGTTACAGACGAGGATACAGGCTGTTCTGTTGAAGCGGGAGTAGCGGTATTACGACTCACTTCACCGGCATCAGCCGGTGGGGCTTTGAATATTTGCCCCGGTGATGGAACTACTGTAGCCATACTGGGACCCGGTACACCCAATCCTGCTTTTGACTATTCATGGACAGGACCCGGTGGATTTACCGCTACCGAGCTTAATCCTGAAGTATCAGTAGGAGGTGTTTACTACCTACAGGTAAGCCTTACAGGAGCAAATGACTTTTGTGCCGGCGGAGAGACTAGTGTGGAGGTCTTCCCACTGATACCACACGATGCCGTGTTAACCGATATGGCAGACCTTCAGTTTTGTCAAAGTGATGAGCCAGCTCCGATAGGATTGAGCGGTGCTGCACCGGATGGATACGTCTTTCAATGGGCACCGGGAGCCAATCTCGATGATGCTACAGCCTTCAACCCCGTCTTTGATCCCGGTTTATTGGCTTTTGGTGACCCGATATCAGAGGTTACCTACACATTTACAGCACTCCGCTTGGCAGACGGCTGTATTTTTCAAGACACCACAAGAATAACTAATGTCAGACAATCCCTGGCTAATGCCGGAGATGACGGTACGGCTTGCGGAATTGCTACTATGGGAAAACAATCTAGCGAAGGAGATTATTTTGAATGGGAAGCCATAGCAACGACTTATCCCGGGGATATAGCCGCATTGACAGCAGCTCCCGAATTTACTATGGATGGCAATCCTGTTAATTTGGGAACGGAAAAGTTTCTGATAGCGGAAATGCCTTTATTAGATAATGGAAGTACATGTTATACAATTGATTATGAATTAAGAAACTCATTTATCCCCTTACTAAATAACTGTATGTCCAGAGATACCGTTCAGATAATAGTCTGCTGTGGTGGTCCTGCTTGTCCTGCGGTCGATGCACAAATAACAGGAACAGACGGTGCCTGCGGTATAAGCACCAATGCCATATCTATATCTTCTGTACCGGGCTATACCAGTGCATGGACAACCTACAGCATAGACGGACTTGTGCAGGCTGCAAATACACCACCAAGAGGGTTGTTTGAATCCGTTGATACGCTTACCGGTGTGACAGGCAATGCGCTCTCGCCAAATGGCCCGCACCCGACAACAGTATATTCTAATATTGACGATACCTCATGGGGTTGGCCCGGATCCAATTGGGTGATATACGAAGTCACGCAAAGCGGATTTGTGAACGGTCAACTGTTAGAATGTCGTGACCGTATTCAGGTATTTGCTGCGTCCAATGCCATACCTGTGGTAGGTGTCAATGACGCTGCAATATGTGGAGCAGCCGGACCAGGCACATTAACCGTAGGTAGCGGTGGAAGTTTGCCTTATACAGTATCCGGTATAGATTATAGCCAAGCTCCTAATCCTGTTTTAAGGTGGGAATGGGAAGAATTAGGAGGAGACTCAACAAGTATAATAGGACCGAGAAATATACCATTTCCTACTTTGGACCCTGATGGATCAACAGATTACGTTGTTATGGTAGAGGATCCATTAACAGGCTGTACCGCAACAGATACTTTCAAGTTAACTATAATAGACATTCTGGCAGATGCCGGACCCGACTTTGATGGCTTGTGTAGTGGTGTAGTGGTGCAGCTGGGAACGCCACCTCTAGATGGCTACACCTATGAATGGAGCCCGGCATCGGGGCTTAATTTTCCTATTGGAACGGCAAACAACACAGTTGCCCAACCTTACTTAATCGTTCCCGGAGGACTACCGGTTGATTATACCGTTACGGTGACAAATACCGAAACAGGCTGTCAGGTAACGGATGTAGTAACTATCACACCAACATCAGACGCACCCGACCCACCTACTACGGCATCTTATAACACCTGCTCAGGTGAAGAGATAGTTATCGGAGAACCCTATTCGCCCCCCGGTGGTATTGATTTTGTATGGACAGCAGGAGCAGGAGCAAATATAGGATGGTTGGACGAGACGGCAGTCAACCAACCAACCGTAACACTACCCGGTAATTTCACTGGACCTGCTACATTCACACTCACCGTTACCAACGGTACCTGTGGATCTGCTTCCACAAATTATACCATTAGCACTCAAGTACCCGACGTAGATTTGGGGGCAGATGTAGAGGCAACCTGTGAAACACCCTATATAGAAATTGGGTCAAGTGCCGCTACTGCGGGATTTGCTTATCAGTGGGTTCCTACCAACGGTCTGTACACAGATGCAGCAGGTACAACAGCCTATACAGGTGAAGATTTAAACACCGTATATGCCCGACCAACAGCGTCAACAGAATATACCTTAATCGCCAATAATAGTTTTACATTCTGTGTTTTTATTGATAAAATAACAGTTAATCCTCCTGCTGGAGTCGATGTAAATGCAGGCAACGACGTATCTTACTGTCCGGGAGATACTCCTATCACAATAGGACAAAGCGGCGGCGGAACAATGACCTGGACAGCCACAGGCTATAACAGCAATCCCAATAACCCACCTGCCACACCAACGGCAGCAGAAGAAACAGCCATGTTGGGCTACCTATCCGCTACCTCCGGTACAACAGTTGATTTCAGTCAACCAACACCCGAATTGGGCGTGTATGTATATACCATTACTGCCGATTATGGTAGTGGATGTGTCGTATCTGATGAGGTCGAAGTGCTTGTAACGAATATACCGGAGGGGCTGGCAGGCAATGGAACAACTATATGTGAAGGTGACAATGTTATGCTCGGCGCAACTAATGCCGTACAAGGTGTTTCATATGTCTGGTCAATTCCAAGCCTAACAGCATTGAGTGGAACTATCAGTGATCCGACTTCACCGAGCCCGATCGTCAATCCAGAGGAAACGACGACTTACAGCCTCACTTATACAGAATCACTTGGCGGATGTGAAATTACAGAAACCGTCACTGTAGTTGTCGTACCTTCACCAGACATTACAGGTGGTAACTTAGGCCCATTCTGTTTACCGGTAGCTCCACAGGATCTGACTTCAGTAGTGACTGGATACGGAGCCCTGGCTAGTGCCGTCTGGTACGAAAGTTATGTAGGAGGCCCAGCAGTAAATACACCTAATGCAGTAGTGACTACTCAGACAACCAATTATTACCTGATTGGATACAATGATGATGGATGTAGTACAGAAGTCATAGTAACGGTAACAGTAGAAGACCCAGAAAAACCGCTAATGCAGGCTGGTACTACGGCAGGTTGCCCGGATAAAACAGTAGACTTGACCGATTTCGAGCCTTCGCTGTCTGATCCGGCAAATACCTTTGAATGGCATACAGATAATACGACTGATCCCGCTACCTTACTGTCCAGTACAGTAGCAGGACCAGGGATATACTACTTATTTGAAATTTCACCAAATGGCTGTGAAAGCGGAAGTACTTCTTTTATTGTTGAGGATATTACTTGTGTCGGATTATCTGTCGGTTCTACTGTATTCGTAGATAATAACGATAATGGAATTCAGGATACAGGAGATGCTGGCATACCTGGTGTAACAGTGAATGCCTATACAGCTGGTTCTGATGGTACTTTTGGTACACTTGATGATGTACTCGTTGGAAGTGATATAACAGACACCAATGGTGATTATTACATTGGTAACTTAGTTGAAGGTGAAATTCAATTAGTGATTGAAAATACAGAATTTGGTAGCGGTGCGGCTTTGGAATCTTACCAATCCTCTTCATCCAACACAGATACAGCAGATAACCAGGAAGATAGTGATGATAATGGTACTCAGACCAATCCTGGTGATGAGGTCACTTCTCCGATCATTACGCTGACTTCAGGCGCTGAGCCTACTGGCGAAGCTGGTCAGGGGGGCAATCAGGATATCTCAAGTGATGCTTCTGGGGATATGACCATCGACTTTGGTTTCGTACCAGAGGTGAGCATAGGCTCCACTGTCTTTGCAGATAATAACGATAATGGTACACAGGATGCTACAGAGCCAGGTATAGAAGGTATCACTGTCAATGTTTATGATGTAGGCCCTGATGGAGTCTACGGAGGTGGCGATGATGTATTAGTAGGCACAGATGTCACCGATTCAGATGGTAATTACTTTGTTGATGAATTACTGCCAGGCGATTATGTGGTCGTTATACCAGCTACAGAATTTGGCTCAGGCGAAGAACTGGAACATGCCCAAAATTCTTCTACGCCAACCGACACAGCAGATAATAATGAAGATGGCGATGATAACGGAGCGCAGTCAGGAGGAGCTGGGACAGAAGTTACTTCCCCTGTGATCACACTAACAGGCGATGGCGAGCCGACAGGCGAATCAGAGCAGGGTGGTACACAGGACGCCACTGATGATAATAATGGCGATATGACGGTTGACTTTGGTTTTGTGCCAGAGGTCAGTATCGGTTCTACGGTCTTTGCCGACAATAATGATAACGGTCTACAAGAAGCTGGTGAAGCTGGTATTCAAGGTGTAACTGTTAATGTCTATAATGTAGGATCTGACGGTCTGTATGGTACAGCCGATGATGTGCTTGCAGGCACAGATGTGACTGATTCAGATGGTAATTACTACGTAGGCGGTCTTGCCCCAGGCGATTATGTGGTAGAAATACCAGTAGCAGAATTTGGCTCAGGCGCAGAACTGGAGAATTATCCAACTTCTTCTACACCAACCGATACAGCAGATAATAATGAAGATAATGATGATAATGGTCAGCAGACTGGCGGAGCAGGCACGGTAGTGACTTCCCCCGTGATTACACTAAGTCCTGATACAGAACCAACAGCAGAATCTGCTCAGGGGGGCGATCAGGATGTAACGGCTACTGGTGACGATAATAATGGAAATATGACCGTAGACTTTGGTTTCATACCTTATGTCAGCGTCGGTTCTACAGTCTTTGCGGATAATAACGATAATGGTACACAGGATGGCACTGAGTCAGGTATAGAAGGTATCACCGTCAATGTCTATGATGTAGGCCCTGATGGAGTCTACGGTGGTGGCGATGATGTATTAGCAGGCACAGATGTCACGGATTCAGATGGTAATTACTTTGTTGATGAATTACTACCAGGCGATTATGTGGTCGTTATACCAGCTACAGAATTTGGCTCAGGCGAAGAACTGGAAGATTACCCAAATTCTTCGACACCAACGGATATGGCTGATAATAATGAAGATGGCGATGATAACGGAGCACAGTCAGGAGGAACTGGCACAGAAGTGATTTCCCCAGTGGTCACACTAACAGGCGATGGCGAGCCGACAGGCGAATCAGAGCAGGGCGGTACACAGGACGCTACTGATGATAATAATGGCGATATGACCGTAGACTTTGGTTTCATCCCTTATGTCAGCGTCGGTTCTACAGTCTTTGCGGATAATAACGATAATGGCACACAGGATGCCGGCGAGCCGGGTCTTGAAGGCATCACCGTCAATGTCTATGATGTAGGACCTGATGGAGTCTACGGCGGCGGCGATGATGTATTAGCAGGCACGGATGTGACCGATTCAGATGGTAATTACTTTGTTGATGAATTACTGCCAGGCGATTATGTGGTCGTTATACCAGCTACAGAATTTGGCTCAGGCGAAGAACTGGAACATGCCCAAAATTCTTCTACGCCAACCGACACAGCAGATAATAATGAAGATGGCGATGATAACGGAGCGCAGTCAGGAGGAGCTGGGACAGAAGTTACTTCCCCTGTGATCACACTAACAGGCGATGGCGAGCCGACAGGCGAATCAGAGCAGGGTGGTACACAGGACGCCACTGATGATAATAATGGCGATATGACGGTTGACTTTGGTTTTGTGCCAGAGGTCAGTATCGGTTCTACGGTCTTTGCCGACAATAATGATAACGGTCTACAAGAAGCTGGTGAAGCTGGTATTCAAGGTGTAACTGTTAATGTCTATAATGTAGGATCTGACGGTCTGTATGGTACAGCCGATGATGTGCTTGCAGGCACAGATGTGACTGATTCAGATGGTAATTACTACGTAGGCGGTCTTGCCCCAGGCGATTATGTGGTAGAAATACCAGTAGCAGAATTTGGCTCAGGCGCAGAACTGGAGAATTATCCAACTTCTTCTACACCAACCGATACAGCAGATAATAATGAAGATAATGATGATAATGGTCAGCAGACCGGTGGCGCAGGCACGGTAGTGACTTCCCCTGTGATTACACTAAGTCCTGATACAGAACCAACAGCAGAATCTGCTCAGGGTGGCGATCAGGACGTAACGGCTACGGGTGATGATGATAATGGGGATATGACGGTCGACTTTGGTTTTACACCTTACGTCAGTATCGGTTCTACGGTCTTCTTAGATGAAGATAATTCTGGTATGCAGGATGGAGCAGAAGCAGGCATTGAAGGGGTAACTGTTAATGTCTATGATGTAGGCCCTGATGGTGTCTACGGTGGCGGCGATGACGTATTAGTCGGCACAGATGTCACGGATTCAGATGGTAATTACTTGGTTGATGAATTAATTCCCGGCGATTATGTGGTGGTGATTCCTACAACAGAATTTGGAGCCGGTGAAGAACTGGAAACAACAGCGCTGTCTTCCTTACCAACGGATACGGCGGATAATAATGAAGATGGCGATGATAATGGTATTCAGCCAGGCGGCTGGGCTACAGAAGTCACTTCCCCAGTGATCACGCTTACTGGCGATGGTGAGCCTACAGGCGAAGCAGATCAAGGTGGCGATCAGGATTTGGTGGACGATAATAATGGTGATATGACCGTTGATTTCGGTTTCCTTGCTGGTCATTCAATCGGTTCTACCGTCTTTACAGATACAGATGACAGTGGTACACAGGATGCTGGCGAAGCTGGCATTGAAGACGTCATCTTAGAACTATACGATGTAGGCGCAGATGGAGTATATGGTGGCGGAGATGATGTCTTAGTCGCTACAGATACTACTGATGCCAACGGCGATTATTATTTCGACGCATTGCCTCCGGGTGATTATGCAGTCGTGATTCCGGTAGCAGAATTTGCAGCAGGTGAGCCACTGGAAGAATTATCTAATTCATCTACACCAACAGATACAGCAGACAATCAGGAAGATGGCGATGATAACGGTATTCAGACAGGAGGTAATGCTACAGAGGTAGTTTCCCCGGTGATAAACCTAAGTCCGACTGCCGAACCAACAGGCGAAACAGAACAGGGCGGTACGCAGGATGATGACCTGGACAGCTTCGGTGACATGACGGTAGACTTTGGTTTTATACCAGAAGTAAGCATAGGTTCAACCGTCTTTGCCGATAATGATATGAACGGTGTTCAGGATGCAGGCGAACCAGGTATAGAAGGCGTAACCGTCAATGTATACTCAGCCGGTCCTGATGGTGTATTCGGTACGCCTGATGATGTACTGGAAGGCACAGATGTAACGGATGCCAATGGTGATTACTACGTAGATGATCTCTTAGAAGGAGATTATATTGTACAAATACCTGCAACCGAATTTGATCCGGGCGAAGAGCTGGAACTATCCAGTAATGCCACCACATCTGTGAATGTAGATGATAATACGGATGAAGATAGCAATGGTTTACAGCCAGGCGGTAATAACACCGTAGTGACTTCACCAGTCATTTCATTAGCACCTGACACAGAACCTGTCGGTGAAGCCGGACAAGGAGGAACTCAGGATGATAATAACGATAATGATGGCGATATGACGGTAGACTTTGGTTTCATACCCGAAGTATTTATCGGCTCCACCGTCTTTGTAGATAATGACGATAGTGGTACACAGGATGCCACAGAGCCAGGTATCGAAGGCGTAACAGTAGAAGTGTACTCAGCGGGTCCTGACGGAACCTTTGGTACAGCAGATGATGTACTCGAAGGCAGTGATATTACCGATACTAATGGAGATTATTATGTGGATGAATTATTACCAGGTGATTACATGGTAGTCATACCAGGTAATGATTTCAATACTGGCGAAGCCCTTGAAGATTATCAGACTTCTTCGACTTATGATGGGGCTGATGATCAGACCGATAGCGATGATAATGGTCTTCAGCCAGACGGCGTAGGTACCGAAACGACTTCAGCTATTATTACCTTGACAGCAGATGGCGAGCCGACTTCAGAAAGTGGTCAGGGAGGCACTCAGGATAGTGCGGATGATGATAATGGCGATATGACGGTTGATTTTGGTTTCTTACCAGAAATGGCGATTGGATCAACAGTCTATGAAGATCCAGACAACAGTGGTACACAGGATACTGGCGAGCCTGGTATACAAGGTGTATTAGTGGAAGTCTATAGCGCAGGACCTGATGGCACCTTTGGTACGCCAGATGATGAACTGGAAGGCTTTGATATTACGGATGCAGATGGCGATTATTATGTGGATGAATTAATACCAGGGGACTATATTGTAGTTATTCCGGTAGCCGAATTTGCAGCAGGGGAGACGCTGGAGCAATTCTCTAATTCTTCGGTACCGACGAGTACTGCGGATGATCAGACGGATAGTGATGATAATGGTCAGCAGCCAGACGGAGCAGGTACAGTAGTGAGTTCGCCAGTAATCACCTTACATGGTGATACAGAACCACTGACAGAACCTGGTCAGGGTGGTACACAGGATGCTGCTACAGATGGCAATGGCGATATGACAATCGACTTTGGCTTTGTACCGGATCACAGCATCGGTTCTACGGTATTTGTAGATAATGATAATAATGGCGTACAGGATGCTACCGAGCCGGGTATAGCCAGCGTAGTGGTAGAAGTCTATGATGTAGGTGCAGATGGTGTATTCGGCACAGCCGATGATATACTTGCCGGTTCAGACATTACGGATGCCAATGGCGATTATTTTGTAGATGATCTCTTACCAGGCGATTATGTGGTAGTGATTCCTACAAGCGCCTTTGATCCTGGAGGAGCCCTTGAAGATACAGCAACATCCTCAACCTATACTGGTACGATGGATGATGATACAGATAATGATGATAATGGCGATCAGCCAGGTGGTGATGCTACGATAGTGACTTCACCAGTAATCACACTGAGTGATGATTCAGAGCCAACAGGCGAAACTGCCCAGGGTGGCGATCAGGACATCATGGACGATGATAATGGCAACATGACCATAGATTTCGGTTTTGTACCCGAAATGAGCATCGGTTCCACGGTATTTGTGGATAATAATGACAGTGGCATACAGGAGACTGGCGAGCCAGGTATACCTAATGTACTGGTAGAAGTATACAGTGCGGGTACTGACGGTGTTTTTGGTACCGCAGATGATGTGCTGGAAGGTAGTGATATAACTGATGCGAATGGCGATTATTATGTAGATGAATTACTGCCGGGCGATTATATCGTAGTTGTACCAGCGACAGAGTTTGCAGGCGGAGCGGGGCTTGAAGACCATCCAACGTCCTCGACTTATACGGGTACATCTGATGATAATCTGGATGGCGATGATAATGGTGATCAGCCGGCAGGCGCTGGTTCCGTAGTTTCATCTCCGGTGATTACACTGATAGGTGATGCAGAACCAACAGGCGAAGCAGAACAGGGGGGCGATCAGGATGCAGCAGCTGACAGCAACGGCGATATGACGGTAGACTTTGGTTTCTTACCAACAATGAGTATAGGATCAACGGTCTGGCTGGATTATGATAATAATGGTATTCAGGATGCCGGCGAGCCAGGTATTCCAAATGTAATAGTAGAGGCATACTCAGCCGGACCTGATGGTGTATTTGGTACGCCAGATGATGTACTGGAAGATATTGACTTTACGGATGGCGATGGCGATTACTACTTAGATAACCTGATTCCAGGAGAATATATCGTAGTAATTCCTGCCACAGAATTTGGAGCAGGTGAGCCACTGGAAGAATCTTCAAATTCTTCTGCACCAACCGATACAGCAGATAATAATGAAGATAGCGATGATAATGGCGATCAGCCAGGCGGCAATGGTACAGCAGTGACTTCCCCAGTGATCTTACTGGAAGGCGAAACAGAGCCGACCAGTGAGCCAGGTCAGGCAGGAAGCCAGGATGCCGGTATAGATGCCAATGGCGATATGACGGTAGACTTTGGATTCTCACCAGATATGTCTATTGGATCGACGGTCTTCCTGGATAATGACAATAATGGTACCCAGGATGCCGGCGAACCCGGTATAGAAGGAGTACCAGTAGAGGTATACAGTGCAGGAGCAGATGGATTATTTGGTACGCCAGATGATGTACTGGAAGGTTCAGATATCACGGATGTTAATGGAGATTACTACATAGATGAATTACCTGCTGGTGATTATGTAGTGGTGATCCCTAATAGCGCCTTTGGAGCAGGAACATCACTGGAAGACAGTGGTACATCCTCTACGACAACCAATACAACAGATGACAATACCGATGGCGATGATAATGGTCAGCAAGGTCTTGAAGACACCGTAGTGACCTCGCCAGTCATCAACCTGACGGGTAATCAAGAGCCAGTCGGAGAGACTGAGCAGGGTGGTACTCAGGATGCTGCTGATGATATAGATGGTAATATGACGGTCGATTTCGGTTTTGTACCGGATATGAGCATCGGATCTACAGTCTTCCAGGATAATGATGACAGTGGTACGCAGGATGCCGGTGAACCTGGCATAGAAGGCGTAACAGTAGAAGTCTACAGCGCAGGACCTGATGGAGCTTTTGGTACAGCAGATGATGTACTGGAAGGCACAGATGTAACAGATGTCAATGGAGATTACTTAGTAGATGACCTGATCCCAGGTGATTATATCGTAGTAATTCCTGCTACAGAGTTTGCAAGTGGTGAAGTGCTGGAGAATGCAAGTAATTCCTCTACACCAACCGATACAGCGGATAATAATGAAGATGGCGATGATAATGGTCAGCAGCCAGGCGGTGATGCAACAACGGTAATTTCACCGGTGATCACATTGTCAGGAGCTACCGAGCCAACAGCAGAACCCGGACAGGGAGGTACACAGGATGATGCCACACCTGAAGAGGATGCGAATGGTGATATGACAGTAGACTTCGGTTTTGTACCAGAATTAAGCATTGGATCGACGGTATTCGTTGACAATAATGATAATGGTATTCAAGATACAGGAGAGCCAGGCATACCAGGTGTAACCGTAGAGGTTTACTCTGCAGGAGCAGATGGTGTCTTCGGCACGCCAGATGATGTACTGGAAGGAACAGATATGACCAATGGCATTGGAGATTATTACATCGACGAGTTATTCCAGGGAGATTACATCGTAGTGATTCCTGCGACAGAATTTGGTACAGGCGCAGGACTGGAAGACAATCCAGTTTCTTCAACACCAACATCCACCAGTGATGATGATGTGGATGGCGATGATAATGGTGCTCAGCCAGGCGGCGAAGCAACTATAGTCAGCTCACCAATTATCAGCCTGATGGCAGATATGGAGCCAACCAGCGAAACAGAGCAGGGCGGTACCCAGGATGCTATTGATGATGATAATGGTAATATGACGATTGACTTTGGTTTCTTACCACCAATGAGCATCGGCTCGACAGTCTTTGCAGATAATAATGATAATGGCACACAGGATGCTACGGAACCAGGCATAGAAGGCGTAACAGTAGAAGTCTACTCGGCTGGTCCTGATGGTATATTCGGTACGCCAGATGATGTATTGGAAGGCACAGATACAACTGATCCAAATGGTGATTACATGGTAGAAGACCTGACACCAGGAGATTATGTAGTGGTGATCCCTGCAACAGAGTTTACAGCAGGTGAAGCGCTGGATAATGCGACCAATTCATCAACAGCAACAGCGACAACAGATGATAATGTAGATAATGATGATAATGGCGATCAGCCAGGTGGTGCAGGAACAGTGGTAACTTCTCCGGTGATTACACTGGAAGGTGCAACCGAGCCGACTAATGAACCATCACAGGGTGGTACTCAGGATGATGCCACACCAGAAGATGATGCGAATGGCGATATGACAGTAGACTTTGGTTTTGTACCAGAAAACAGCATTGGTTCTACAGTCTTTGTGGATAATAATGACAATGGTATTCAAGACCCGACAGAGGGCGGTATACCAAATGTAACCATAGAAGTCTACAGTGCTGGCTCTGATGGAGTCTTCGGTACGCCGGATGATGTGCTGGAAGGCACAGATATGACTGATGCAGCAGGCGACTACTATGTAGATGGTCTGGCACCGGGAGATTACATTGTAGTCATACCGGATAATCAGTTCTACGGAGGTGCTTCACTGGAAGATTACCAACATTCTTCTACGCCAACTGCTACAGCAGATGATAATGTAGATGGAGATGATAATGGCGCGCAGCCTGCTGGTCAGGGTACACAGATCACCTCACCTGTAATCAGTTTGATGGCAGATACAGAGCCGACAAATGAAACAGGTCAGGCAGGTAATCAGGATGCTACCGACGATGATGATAATGGCGACATGACAATAGACTTTGGTATGTTACCAGAGATGAGTATTGGTTCTACAGTCTTTGAAGACTATAATAATAATGGTATTCAGGACATGGGTGAGCCAGGTATACCGAATGTAACGGTGCAGATTTACACAGCCGGAGCAGATGGTGTCTTTGGTACGCCAGATGATATACTGGAAGGCTTGGATAATACCAATGGCAATGGAGATTACTACATTGATGATCTGATCCCTGGTGATTATATGCTGGCCATACCGACGACAGAGTTTGCCACAGGAGCAGAACTGGGTGATTTAGAATTATCCTCTACACCAACCTCCACGATGGATGATAATGTAGATAATGATGATAATGGTATCCAGATGGGTGGTGCAGGAACAGTAGTGACTTCACCTGTGATTACTCTATTAGGCGATACCGAGCCAACACTGGAAAGTGGACAGGGTGGTAGCCAGGATGCAGCCACAGACAGCAATGGCGATATGACGATCGACTTTGGATTCATCCCGGTATCCAGTATAGGCGACTATGTTTGGGAAGACCTGAATGGAGATGGTATACAAGACCCATCAGAAGATCCGATCGAAGGTGTGATGGTAGTACTGTATGATGATATGGGTACTCCACTGGACACAGCTTATACTGATCCTACGGGCGCTTATCTGTTCGATGATCTGCCACCGGGAGATTATACGGTGACGATTGATCCGACGAACTTCGATACGGATAATCCACTGGAAGATTATGCACCGACTTATGATGCAGATGGTAATGATGATAATACTTCAGATTATACATTGGGTGTAGATGAAGATAATGAAGACCAGGACTTTGGATATATTCCACTGGGTTCTATTGGAGACTATGTCTGGGAAGACCTGAATTCAGATGGTGTACAGGATCCTTCAGAAGATCCGATTGAAAATGTGATGGTGGTACTATACGATGGTATGGGTACTCCAATAGATACAACTTATACGGCGTCGGTAGGCTTCTATTTGTTCGATAACCTACCAGTAGATGATTACACGGTAGTTGTCGATCCGACGAACTTCGATCCGGGTAATCCGCTGGAGGACTATGCGCAGACTTATGATTACGATGGTAATGATGATAATACTTCTGAGTATAGCTTAGGTGTAGATGAAGATAATCTGGATCAGGACTTCGGTTATGTACCACTGGGCAGCATAGGCGATTATGTCTGGAATACAGATACGAATACACCAATCGAGAATGTAATGGTGGTACTGTATGATGAT
>JAHDFX010000324.1 GCA_020627965.1 Saprospiraceae bacterium
GCAAGGTGGGGGTGCCACGTTATACAAGGTGGTCTACCACGTTACGCAAGGTGGGGGTGCCACGTTACGCAGCATCCTATCAGATATTTTTCACTATAAGAAATATCTATGTACAGGACAAAATCTATTTTCATAATATGCGTAGAACATATGGCGTACTTAACAGCACGCGAATCAAGGTTTAAAATATTTAGCTACCAACATGTAGTCCCTAAGGGACAGGGCTTTACAAGCAGTCTCGTTTCCGATAGGGATCGGAAGACAAAATATCGGTAGATTTAAATGCATCCCTCATTTTTGTGTGCCGTAGGTACAGCATATGACGAACCATAAATTGGATTTTGTCCTGTACAGAGATAGATTTTACTTCAACAAAAAAAAAGGGATAAATGAGTTTCTTCATTTATCCCTTTCATATAAAAAAATACGTTGATTTCTTATTAGACTTGTTACCCTTTAATAAGTCTATTTACAAACTTCCAGGTCTCTGCAATAGCGCCAGTTGAGTAGATGTGAGACTGCTACTGCTGCTCCACCCGCAGCTACTAATAAGCCATGTAGCCAAGCCAGTCCGAAGAAGTGCCCAATGAAAATCAGTGCGAAGCCTGTTGTGGCTGTTACCAGTACTTCTTTTCTTCTATGGTGAAAATAATGAGGAATAAGCGATAAACCTGCAATGATGATACTGCCGAAAATGACGGTATGCTCAATAGCAGGATCTGCTAGGAAATGTAAACCAGTGAATGCTCCGAACATAAGGAGTAAGGGAACTGCCAGACAATGCAGTGCGCAAGCCAGTGATAGTACCATTCCTACAATATCCAGATTAAAACGGGGACGACTCATTATTATATTTTTCTTGCAATTAGGCTGCAAATATACTACAGAAAGCACTCTAATGCAACTTTATTGCATTTAATAACATAGTCGATCTCTATTTGTTCACCTTAAAGTTGACCCTATTCTACTTTTTTCCCGTTCTTGTATTTATACTCAAACTTAAGATTACCTTCCTGGTCATAATATTTCGATGTACCATCTAACAAGCCATTTTTGTAAGTTGATTCTTCCAATAATTTCCCATCATTGTAGAATTTTTTAGATTCTCCATTCAGTTTACCTTGTACATAGTTGGCTCTTAGGGTAACCTTATTCGTAGTAGCATACTGTTCTCTGATGCCGTGAATTAGCCCATTAGCATAGTATATTTTTTCAGTTGGTTTACCGTTTTTCATAAAGATTTTTACACCATGCTCAATACCATTTTTGTAGCTGGCAATCTCGGTAATGGTGTTGTCAAGGTTAGCCTGATAGGTGACCCATGTGCCGTGCTTTTGTCCATTCAGCAAATCACCCTCTTCTAATATTTTACCTTGTGCATCTTTCTTTGTGGCTTTGGCTAAATCACTCTCTCCTGGATAAGTTACTGTTTCATAATCACCTACACTGATTGGTGTGGCGGTAGCAGTTTGTGTATTGTTTCCTGAATTACATGCCAATACAAAAGTTGAAATGCTAATAATTAAATAAGCGAATATCTGTTTCATAGTTGTTTTATAATTTATATTATTTGATAGCCACAAATATAATTCAGAAAGTCTTTTTTGTAAAAAGGTTCAAATAAAAAAATGATGCAAAACGAATTTTGCACCATTTTTTCTAATCAAACTATTTCTGAACTTAAGAATCGAGTCTATTGGCGAATAATTTTTTTCGTATAAAAGTCGCCTGTACTAAGGTTATCTAATCTAAATATATACATACCGGGCTGATAGTTTTGGGTAGACCAATTAAAACTATCTCCATTTTGTATCAATTTTTCAGAACTTGTTATCAATTTACCTGATACATCAAAGACTTGTATGAGGAAATTTTGCTCAGTTCTGTAGTTTGTATTTGTAAAATCAATGCTTACATAATCACTGGCAGGATTTGGATATATCTGAATAGCCGATTCTGTCTCTTCAGATAGATCGTCGGCAAATAAACGTGGAGAATAAATTGTACCATATAAATCTCCAGCTTCTCCAACATAGTACCCCATAACCTCAGTCGCATGAGCTACTTCGGTATCGGCAGATTGTTCTTCTTCTACTTTAATTTTGACATTGGTTCCTGTCAGTTCATCGCAACGTGTACTAGCATTATCACCTCCATCTTGTGTTTGCATTGCAGCTAAAAAGACACGAGTTTTTGAATAGCTTTGTTCGAAGTCAAGGTTATACCAGTCGTGATTAACTGCATCAGGTGTTTTTCCTGTTTCAAAATCGTATCCTAAACCTTTACCTATAGCGACCCAACCAACAGTCTCAGGTGTACGGCTCCCCAAAATTCCACCATTAGCTTGCTCTTCAGAAAGTCTGACCAGAAACTGTGTATTAGAAATATTCGCTTGCCGGGTAACAGCCATGTCGAATTCACTATGAGTCATCGGCAGGGAAAAAACAACGGGTGGTTCGGAGAAAGTAAGCCCATAATTAACTGTAGACCAACCAGATCCTACATCTTCCGCTTTACCAGCTACTAGAACTTGTCCATTATCCAATACATAAGTACCTGCCTCAATCACCATATAGGAAACAAGTTCTGGATAGTGAGCACCATTGCCATAGCCCCAATCATCAATCTTATATTGAAAGCTATTAGATGTAACACTGACAATTCTTGGGTTGGCTGGTTCATCCTGACGATAAGTTAATGGTCCCATTATAACTACTGGATTGTTATAAGTATTTTCCAGATTGACGGTATGTACTACAAATGGGTTTGCCTGATTATTAACTGCGCTGCCTGTTTCTCCAATTACTGGACAAGGCGCAGTTTCATTGTGAATATATTTTTTAGCAATTGAACGGACACTTTTTCTGTCATTAGGATATAAAGCTCTGACTGAAAACCATATTTCTTCCTGACTTGCATCATATGGCAAGATGCAATAATTGGCTTCTGTGGTTTGAACCACTTCCATAGCATCTACTCCATTATATGTCAAGACTTCATAAGCTTCCGCAGGTAATGTATTCATCCATTCAGGGTTCCATTCTATTTTTATTTTATTATCACAAACAGTAGACAAGGTTACGTCCAAATGTTCGACCATATTAAATATTCGATTGGGAATAATATCACCAGCTACATCAGAATAAGTTGTATTGTTTCGACTTACTCGAACCTGTACTTCATCAGAATTAATATTTTCTAAAAACTCTATATCCCATTTCACGTATCTGACATCTGACGGAATTTGATCGCCATCAGGAAAACCTGATTTTGTGGGTAAAACAGACCAATTCACACCATTATCTAAAGAATATTCTATAGTAGAGGTATTATTATCGTCCCCATAATAATCCCACTGAATATAGTAATTTGCTCCGTGCCCCTGTATATCTTCATCCTGAAAAGGGGAAGTCAATGTTAGTCCTCGCTCTACTAGTTCATATACAATATAAAATTTCTGGGTACCCATAGGAATATAATTCCCTAAAACGCCAAT
Organism: Saprospiraceae bacterium; assembly: GCA_020627965.1. GTDB lineage: Bacteria > Bacteroidota > Bacteroidia > Chitinophagales > Saprospiraceae > JAHDEO01. Next base: position 3,497 of record JAHDFX010000324.1, read on the forward strand.
TAAGTAATCACCTGGCATTGGGTTATCAATAGTTACTTGCTCAATATTATTGAGGTCGTCACTATCAGTCATAGAGTTTGCAGTAATAGCAGGTAAAGCAGGGTCTGCTGCATTCAGCACATAAGGCAGGTAATTTGTTCCACCTGGAGGTCCAGCTACTACTACATTTAAATCATTTACTAATGTTTTTGCGGCAGTCGGGTCTCCTGCTTGATCTGCCCAATATAATGTTACTTTTAATTGATGTATATCGCTTCCAGCAGGAACATTAACTGTTTGAAAAACATCTACAAAACCATGCTCAAGCTCACTTTCTATGAATTGTCCATTAGTAATCACATCTTTTGCGCGACGCAAATTCAGTTTACCAAAGCCATAAGTATAGTCCGGCCCCTTATTGCCCAAATCATCAGTTGAATTACAAAGAATAGCTTTCATCAAAGCCGCTGGTGGTTCTTCTCCATATATATTTAGGTAATGTTCATGAAGTAAAGCTGCTCCTCCAACTACTTGCGGGGCTGAAAAGCTAGTACCTCCTACTTCTGTTTCCGTATAACTATTATTTTCTACGGGAAGATAAGCGCCCTGACCTACTGCAACGATCTCAGGTTTCAGTCGTCCATCTACCATCGGACCTTTACTGGATTTTTCCCAGATCTCATTATGTTGATTTATCGCCCCAACTGTAAGTGAATTTTTAGCCGACTGTGCCCATCTATATACCGTACCATAACCAAACTGTCCAGAATTACCTGCTGATGGAACATGTAAAATATAAGGATCTACATTTCTCATATGATCGTCATATAAAGCACTACCTGCATCATATGTTCCAAAATCCCATGGAGCACCTGTTGCTATTGTAACATAAGAAGCATCGGGATCGTCAACGTATGTAGTCGTCGTTAACATTGCTCCTGTTGCCAAACCATCGTATTGTGGTCTTATAATCCCCATACCACAGGCCATTCCTGCTGTAGAATTCCGATGCCCCATTTGGTCGGTTTCGGACGTCCACTCACTTGGAGGGTTTAATAGCCTTGCTCTCACGTCAATATGTTGAGGAATTCCTTCGGCAGTCCCGATAATTACTCCGTCTCCTGTCAAACCTCCATTCAAAGGGTGGCTGATGTAAGAACCACGAACAACTTCAGGACGGGCTGCTCCCTGTTCTTCTGATTCAGGTAAAACAGGACTGACATAATGGACATATGGCAGAGCTGACAAGCTTTCAAGCTGTGACTTTTCAATTCTAGCTATAACATGATCTTTATTTTCGATGGATACATTTTTGATCATTGTATATCCTTGTCTTTCCAATAGGTATTGAAATTTTGCGTCGTCCATATTGCTATGTTGAGATACGATAACATCAACAGTACCTTCTTTTTTTACAGCATATTCAGGTAATTCTCCCATCTCTAAACTGGCTGCAATTTTCATAATATCGTCAGATTCAATAATTGC
>JAHDFX010000064.1:0-8341 GCA_020627965.1 Saprospiraceae bacterium
AAAAACAGCACTTGTCGGTAAAAAACTGTATAATTCTTAGTATTTTTAGGCACGATAAAAACTAAATTCAAATAGCTTCTTAATCAAATCAGCAGAAAGGCTACAAATGTTAAATGATAAAAAACTCGTCCAGCTATTAAAAACGCTCTCTTCTAAAGAGATGCGACAATTGAGGTTTATGGTGGAAACAGCTTTTTTTAATACGAATCCACGCGTAAGCAAACTATACAAATTGCTTGTTTCTTCTTATCCAAATTTCACAAAACCTTTATTAAAGACCAGTATATATTCGCAGTTATTTGAAACGGAAAATTTAGCTAAAAATGCTACTTTAGATAAAAAACAGGACAAACAACTAAGGGATATTATGAATTATCTGGTTGAAATTGTCCAGCAATTATTTTTATATAATGATGGGGTAGCGAATCCGATTAATGCAAAACATCGCCTTGCACATATTCTGATGGAGCGAGGTTTGAATGATTATGTTCCTGCAACATTAAAGTCAGCAGAAGACCGGCATAAAAAACAAAAACCAGGACAAATAGAGTACTTGCAGAACACTTATTTGCTTTCAGAAGCAGACCTTAATCAACAGTTTATAGAAAACGGACGTTCAACTGATTTGGGGCTACAGCATACCATTGATACTTTTCACCATTATTATATCGCAGAACAGCTTCGATATTATTGTGCTGCAACCAATAGGGAGAATATTTTACCTGTTCACTATCAGTATCCTATGATAGATGAAATACTGAGCCATATTGAAGAGCAAGACTATTCTGATATTCCTTTAATTGAAGTGTATTATCGGATATTATTAATACTGAAGGAAAAAGATGAAGGCAAATATTTCGAGCAATTAAAAGAAATATTGAAGCAAAAAAATGAATATTTCCCGATCTCGGAACTGAAAATTATATATGCTTTCATTTTGAATTTCTGTAACCGTCAGATCAATAAAGGGCGAAAAAAATATGCTAGAGAAAAATTAAATATTTACAAAGAAAATCTGCCTATGGGCTTGTGGCACACAGGCAAGATCATTTCACCTCATCAATTTATCCTCATTGTTAAAGAATCATTAGCGGCAGACGAAATAGACTGGACAGAAAAATTTATAACGGACTATGAAGCTGAGCTTCCTCCTGCATGGAAAAATTCTATTAGTAACCTGAGTAAAGCCTATCTTTTTTTCGATAAAAAAGCCTTTAGTGAAGCACATGATTATTTGCTGAAAATTAATGCTGCTGAAGATTTTTTCTATGAAATCTATCGCCGGACATTATCCATACAGATTTTTTATGAGCAAGGACGAGAATATCAGGGACTCTTGGAAGATCGCCTGGAAGCTTTAAGGGTTTTTCTACGTCCAGGCAAGAAAAAAGCACGTATGTCTGAGCATAATCGGGAAATCTGTAAAAATTATCTGAATCTGGTCAGGCGGATTTGTCGTATAAAATTTAGTTTAAAGAAAACCAATCCTGAGCGATTAGACAACCTGAAACAGGATATACTCAACACAGATTTGCTCATTGGCAGAAATTGGCTGGTTCAGAAGGTGGAAGAACTAAGAGAGATTTAATTTTATTTTTTCTTTAGAAAATACAGCCAGGGCAAAGGATAGATACGACTGGCAATCATACTAACGACTATAAATTCAAATAAGAATGAAAGTGCAGTAGCATAAGCTGCTCCTACTACTCCGTAGTGTTTGATGAAAAAATAGTTGAGTAATAAGTTAAAAGCTATTTTGAAAAAAGCCAGATAAGTTAGGTAAATATTCCTTTTGAAATAGAAGATAATACCACCTCGCAATGTATACCAACCAAAAAAAGCATAGCCCAATGCTATCCAAAATACATAGGCTAACCCACCACTGTATTCTTTATCGAACAAATAAAATACCAAGGGTGCCAGTAGGGTTACGGCAACGGCACAAAGCAGAAAGCCCCCAATTCCGGCATAGGTGTATAAAACGATCTTCCGCTTAGCATACTCAGTATCTTGCTTCAGCCATTCATATAGCATAGGCAGCCAGGCCAAAGCAAAAGCAGATTGTAAGACCAATACTACGCTTCCTACCTTATAGCCTACTTCATATACACCTAATTCACCTGCTATTGCCATATTCCCAATAAAGAGTCGATCAGATAAATTGACCACAGCCCCGGATAAATGATGCGGAATCAGAGGAAGAGCAAATACAAGTGCGTCTAATCTATAAGCTTTTTTAGTTTTTAGCGTTAACAGACCTGCCCGATACAATATATAGATTCCAATACCTGAAAAAATCATTTTACTTCCCATGATTGACCATACTCGTCCATCATAATTCATTTTCAAGGCTAAGACAAAGAGGAGCGCTATTCCCATCTCAGTCAGGGTCAGCCCCAAATTATAAGTAACGTGTTTTAATGGCTGATTCGTTACCTGATAAATAATGGAAGTGACAGTCGGTATCAGTGCCATAAAACAGTACACCGGAACCCAGGGTGCCCAGCGTGGGTCTAGATTTACCCATTCGGCAAAATATTTTCCAAATAACAGAAAAAGTAAGGCAAAAATACTAAAGGATATCAAGGGATTAATAAAAGCCGAACTCACATAAGCAGGAAATGCATTGTCTCCCTGATCGCGACGAAAATACTCAACACTGATAGCCCCATGAGCACTCAGCAGAATGAGCGGAGTAATGACACCCGTTATAGCATAAATAACGCTTAGGGCATCCATATTTACTTTTCCTATCTCATTGGCAACCAAAGGCAATAGTACAAAACCTGCTGCTTTGCTGGAAATGCCCGAAACGGTATATAGAGAAAGGGATTTGAGTAATTTCATCGTATAAAAAAAGCTCGTTGCAACTTGGCAACGAGCTAATATATCTATTAGTTTTTTATTTTAAAAACCATACGTTACACCTACCCGATAAAGAATAGGCCATTGGCTGAAAGAAATACCATCTTCCCATAATACATCGTACATGAGGTCAATGGTGTAGCCAAAACCCTGATAAAAATTGGAAGAATAACCAGCTCCGAGTAACATAGAAGCTTTTCTGTCTACTTCAAAACCAAGATTTCCGGCTGGAATTTTTTCACCATTAAAGTTGAAGCCAATCTTATTGAATTGGTATTCCGCGGTAGCGTATACTCCAGCAGGATCACCAACATGAAACAGAAGATAACGAGACAATGCACGTCCACCAATATATCTGTACTTAAATACATCTGAAGGAGTACCACCGCCATAATTAATTCTCTCTGTTTGGTTGCTGTAATTCATACCAATACCGACTAATAACCGATCGACAGGACGATAAGCTACAAAAGGAGATATTTCAAAAAACATTACATTCCCGGATATCCAAAAATTGCCATTTCCGCCAATGACCAATTTACTGGTCGTCAGGTTTCTTGCACCTTTGATGTCATCTGGATCGTATACAACAACAGGGTCTTCTTCTGGATAATCTTCATCTTGTGCGAAAGCACTTATGCTAAATGCTAACATAGCAACTAAGCAAAGACTTAACCATTTTGAAAAATATTTCATGTGAATCTTTTTTACTTGTTTTGTGAATTAAGAACACAAAAGATTAGGCAAAAACTGTGCTAATTTAACGGAATAGACTTATAGATGTTGCATAGATGACATTATACAGACATCAGCCTTCAAAACCATCCAGATAATATACATAACCAATCGTAATCCCTAAAACCCTGTGATTGATCTGTTCATAGCCATCGGGCTGTTGGGTGTCTGGTATATCATTTAGGTCATAAATACTTAAACTATAACGGGTTTCGATAAAAAGCGCATTTTCAAAACCAATCTTTATTGCCATACCTAGTCCTGCATGGATCGATAGGTCTACTCTATTGAGAGATTCAGTATCAAAATCTATCTTGCGATTTTCTATACCATTGGCTGTCTGTATTTTGTCTTTTCCTGCTATCAAATAATTAAAACCAGGCCCTAAGTGAATATAAGTTTTAAGGTACTCTGTTCCAAAAATATTTGTCTTACCTAAAATATTGAACTCCAGATAATCTAGTGAGCGCTGGGCGATCAAATTATTTCCGTCTTTATATCGAATTCCTTTTTGGCTGTAGCCCAATTCTGGTTGCATAGAGAACAGTCCGCCACCAGCAAAATTATAGAAAATACCAGTATGAAACCCCAACCTCTTTACAGCAGCCTCTGACTGCCCTAGACTATCCATTGCAAAAGCATCATTATAATCTGCCAGGTTAAGCCCGGTGCGTAGTCCGTAATTTGATTGTGCCAGTAAGCTGACAGCCAATAATTGAAATGAAAAAATATATACGTATCTCATTTTTCTTATTTTGACTGCAAAGTTATTAAAAAAAAGCCGCTCCACTTTCGTGAAACGGCTCCAGTTTTAACCTAAACCTTAACTATGAAAAACTAAAAACTATGCTTCTTTATCTTTAGGGTTTAAAAGAATGGCCTCGGCTCACTCACTTCGGCCATCCAAACAATTGGTCAGTTATGTGTGAATCGACCCAATTATGCAATTTCTACTTTACGTGGAGGCAATTCTTTTGCTTCCTCTTTTTTTGGAAGAGTTATATTCAACACTCCATTCTCGTATTTTGCTGAAATGTCTTCTGTTTTTACACTCTTTGGAAGACGGAATGTACGAGTGAATTTGTTGTAGGCAAATTCTTTTCGAGTGATTTTTTCACCATCTGCCAGCTCTGTCGCTTCTTTTTCTGCCGATATTGTTAAAAGGTTTTTGTCAATATTCAACTCAAAATCACCTTTATCAAGCCCTGGTGCAGCTAGTTCCATCTTAAAAGCATCTTTTGTGTCGATAACATTTACGGCAGGAATGTTGTTTACAAAATCACTACCAATGACCTCATTCATACTGGAGAAAAACTCGTCGAAAAAATTATTGAACGCTGGCTTTCTTCTTACAAAAGGGCTTAATTTTACGTGTGTCATAATATTTAATATTGTTTTGTTTTAAAAAATTGATCTTTACATTGTGATGATCTATCGCTTATTTAATTTTATCATCACTTACACCCTCTCTTAATCAATTGGGGTGCCAACAGGTTTTTTGAGCCATTTTTGCCTGAAAGTGCAAAAAATAAATGCCAAAAAGTCAGTTTTACTTATTTTTTAATGCCAAAATGGCAAAATATTTATTTTAGAATCAACCATTACATTTATAATGAAGAAGTATTTATTCAACATATCCATACTTTTAGCGCTTGTTATTGGAGCTTGTGCGCCTACCAAACAAGTAAAAGAGATCACCACATCTGACACTAAGCCGGTAGAAAAGAAAGTCAGCACAAAGAGTCCGGAGGTTATAGTTCAGGCAGAGCTCCCTCCACTATTACCTGCCGATACCAGTAATAGTAATTCTCTACTCTGGGAAATTGCAGGAAATGAATTTCAACAACCTTCCTATTTATATGGTACTATTCATATTATTCCTGTGAAGGATTTTATTATGAGTGATCTGGTCAAGAATCGTTTTGCACAAACACAGCAGTTAACCCTCGAAATAGATATGGATAATCCAATGGCCATCTTTGGCGCACTGACGGGGATGTTCATGGATGATGGCATGACACTTCATGATTTGCTAAGTGAAGAAGACTATAACAGGCTCGACAAGCATTTTGAAGAAGAATTGGGGCTGGGGAATTTAGGCATGTTCAAACGTATGAAACCTATGTTGCTTTCTATGATGATGACAGAAGAAGAAGCCAATGTAGAAGAAGTTACTTCTTATGAACAGGAATTTATGGCAATGGCTAAAAAGAAAAAAATGCCCGTTAAAGGACTTGAAACAGCAGCTTATCAAATGAGTATGCTCGATAGTATTCCTTATGACGATCAGGCTCAAATGCTGATTGACGCACTTGATCAAAAAGATAATGGTGTAGATATGTTTGCTACAATGGTGGACTTGTATAAAGCGCAGGATTTGGATGGCTTACAAAAAATGGTTGCGGAAGAATCGGAAGGAACAGAAAATTTTGACACGGCCTTACTAGATACCAGAAATCAGAACTGGATACCCGTTATGACCAAAATGGGAAACAAACGCCCTACATTCTTCGCAGTTGGTGCAGCTCACTTACCTGGCGAAAAAGGAGTTATTGAATTATTACGTAAGGAAGGATATAAATTGACCCCTTTACGGGAAATAAAGGAATAGGAAATCTGAACATTAATATTCAAATTGAGCCGTCATGCAAAAAAAAATACAAAAACTGGCCCAGTCTATACATAATGATGTAATACAAATGCGCCGTCATTTACATATGCATCCGGAGTTATCCTTTCAGGAAGTTGAAACAGGTAAATTTGTCTCAGAACGACTCACAGAATATGGTATTGACCACAAACATGGTGTAGCAGATAATGGTGTAGTCGGTATTATCAAGGGTAAAAACCCAGATAAGAAAACAATTGCACTTCGTGCCGATATGGATGCTTTGCCTATTCTTGAAGCCAATGATGTGCCTTATAAATCCCAAAACCAAGGGGTCATGCATGCTTGTGGACATGATGTTCATACTTCCTCGTTGCTTGGTACAGCACACATTCTAAACCAAATGAAAGGGGAATTTGAAGGCACCGTTAAATTAATTTTCCAACCTGCCGAAGAACGATTTCCTGGCGGTGCATCTATCATGATAAAAGAAGGCGTTTTACAAAATCCTGCTCCAACTAGTATTTTAGGGCAACACGTTCACCCACCACTCGAAGCTGGTAAAATTGGTATTAAAGGAGGCATGTACATGGCATCAGCCGATGAAATATATGTCAAGGTATACGGACGAGGCGGGCATGGAGCTTTACCGCAAGATTGTATTGATCCGGTAGTTATCACGGCACATATAATTACTGCTTTACAGCAAATTGCTTCACGCAAAAGTAATCCTACAGTGCCTACAGTACTAACTTTCGGCAAAATGATAGCTGAAGGTTCTACCAATGTTATTCCTAATGAAGTCTACCTGGAAGGAACCTTTCGGACCATGAATGAGGAATGGCGTGTTGAAGCACATCGTCAAATGAAAAAAATGGCAGAAATGATGGCTGAAAGTATGGGCGGACGTTGTGAGTTTACCATTAAAAAAGGCTATCCTTTTTTGATCAATGATGAAGCACTGACGGCAAAGGTCAGGCAACATGCTATTGCCTATGCAGGGACAGAAAATGTAGTCGAACTCCCGATTCGTATGACAGCCGAAGATTTTGCCTATTATTCTCATGAAATCCCAGGTGTTTTTTATCGCTTAGGAACCGGAAACCCAGGTAGAGGCATTACTTCACCTGTTCATACGACTACTTTTGATATTGACGAAAGTGCTTTGGAACTTAGTACAGGATTGATGGCTTGGATGACAGTCTGTGAGTTGAACGCATAGTTTTTTTAAAAAAAACTGTTCCAGTTTATGGAAAAAAATGGTTTTAGGACTCTTTATATAGAACACTCACCATTTAATTCCATAATTATGATACCAAGAGACAGACTTTGGAAGGGCATCCTCATAGACTCTTTTGATGATTTCCTCCGCTTTTTTTATCCTGATAAGGAAAACATTATTGACTTTGAAAGAGGCTTCGAATTCCTGGATCAGGAACTTTTTAAATTATTCCCGGAAGCAGAGGACACTAAGAATCGTCGTGTAGACAAATTAGTAAAAATATACACTAAAGACGGAGAATCACATTGGATGCTGGTTCATGTAGAAATTCAGGGATATTATGATGATGAATTTAGTCAACGTATGTTTGAATATTTTTATCGCATTCTTGAAGCCTATCAAAGACCTATAACTGCTATTGCTATTTTTACAGATAGTTACGAAAGTTTCCATCCAAAAGAACATTATATTTCCTGTTGGGGAACTGAGATGACTTATCGTTTTAATACGTACAAATTGTTAGGGAAAACACCAGCGGACTTCATCCCGAAAAATAATCCTTTTTCCATTGTCATGGAAACTGCCTGGTATGGGCTCCGGCAAAATAAGCTAAATGATGAGCATCTTTCTGAACTGAAACTTCGTTTGATCAGAGAGCTATTTAAATTTGAATATCCCAAGGAACGAATTTCTAATTTACTCTGTTTTCTAGAGAGATACGTCAATTTTGAAAGTCAAAAAATAAAACATAACTTTGATAAAAAGCTGAATATTATGATGGAGCAAACTAAAAATATGGGCATCAAATATGAAATACGAAAGTATTATCAAGAATACTATGAGGAGTTTTACAAAGACCATTACAAAGACCATTACAAAGACCATTACAAAGACCATTACAAAGAGCATTA
>JAHDFX010000064.1:8441-18142 GCA_020627965.1 Saprospiraceae bacterium
ACCATTACAAAGACCATTACAAAGACCATTACAAAGACCATTACAAAGAGCATTATGAAGAAGAGTATAACAAAAAGGTCGAAACAAAGTTACAGGAAGAACGCAAAAGCACCATAACTAAAATGCACGAAAAAGGCATGAGTATAAAAGAGATTGTAAGCATCTTAGATTTGTCTGAAGATGAAGTGAAAAAATTACTTCAAGCCTAGTCTCGTGAGATACTTCGCAGAATTAGCCTACAAAGGCACCAAATATTCCGGTTGGCAGATCCAACCCAATGCCATTTCTGTTCAGCAGCTTATAGAGGAAGCTCTATCAACTATTCTGAATACTTCGATACAAGTAATGGGTTGTGGACGAACAGATGCGGGAGTCCATGCCAGTCAATTTTTTCTTCATTTTGATTTTACAGAGGAACTCCCAAAAAGTTTGGTAAATCGACTGAATAAATTCCTTCCTTCTGACATTGTTATCTACAAGATATTTCCAGTACATACAGATGCACATACACGTTTCGATGCACATTTGAGAAGCTATGTCTATCTGATGGACCTGACACCTAATCCATTCGACTATGAAAATGTCTGGTATTATTATAATGCTAAGAGTCTCGATATTGGAAAAATGAATGAGGTGACCAAGCTATTATTGCAATATGAAGAATTTGCTCCATTTTGTAAGACGAACTCGGATGCAAAGACGATGCGTTGTGAACTTTCCCGTGCAGAATGGATATTAGATACAACTAAAAATCGACTGGAATTTCATATTTCTGCTAATCGCTTCTTGCGTGGTATGGTCAGACTGATAGTAGGGGCCTGTGTTTATGTGGGGGAAAATAAAATTAGCCTTGAAGATGTCCGCAAAGCAATGGATAAACAGACACCGCTGAAAAAAAGCTATAGTGTACCAGGGCATGGGCTGTATCTTTGTGAAGTAAAGTACAGTTATATTGACTAAGTTTGGCAACAAATTTATTCTCCCACCTGTTATACCTTTTCACGCATTATGAGTATAAACAAATACATCAATTTTAGCCTGCTTAAACGAGTCATTCGACTAGGTTTTCCATATAAAGCCATATTTACTTTAGCTGGTCTGTTAGCTATCTTTTTAGCGCCTGTTGTTATTCTCCGACCTTATCTTATCCAACAAACTGTCGATAATTACATCTTGAAATTTGATAGTGATGGGCTGATCTTCATGATTATGCTACTGATCGGGGTTTTAGTAATAGAGGCAGTGATGCGTTATGTTTTTATTTACTCTACGAATTGGCTCGGGCAATCGGTTATCAGAGATTTGAGAGTGCGGGTGTTCAATCATATTACCCGACTGAAATTGACTTATTTTGACACTACGCCTATAGGAACTTCTACCACTCGAACCATCAATGATATAGAAACGATCAATTCTATTTTTTCGCAGGGTGTCATTACGATTATTGCTGATGTACTGACCTTGTTGGCTGTTCTGTTCGTTATGTTTTGGACGAGCTGGAAGCTTACACTGGTCTGTCTGATAACGTTTCCTTTTCTGATCTGGGCAACCTACATATTTAAAGAAAAAGTAAAAGCTGCTTATGAAATTGTACGTAATCAAATTGCTACAATGAACGCCTTTTTGCAGGAAAGAATCAGTGGGATGCGAATTGTTCAGATATTCAATGCAGAAGAAGCAGAATTAGGGAAATTCAAAGCCATCAATAAGGAATATACACAGGCTAACCTCAATTCAGTTCTATATTATGCCGTCTTTTTTCCCGTTGTGGAAATTCTTTCAGCGGCTTCTCTTGGCTTGATGGTCTGGTGGGGAGCCAAGGGAGTTATTGGCAATGAAGTTACACTAGGGGCCTTGATCGCTTTTCCTTTATATCTGGGCATGCTATTTCGTCCGGTACGGATGTTGGCAGATAAATTCAATACACTCCAAATGGGCTTAGTTGCGGCTGACCGAGTATTTGGGATTTTAGATACAGATAGTAAGATAACAGATAAAGGCAGTAAGAAAGCTGAAGGACTGAAAGGAGAAATTAACTTTAAAAATGTTGATTTTTCCTACATACCTGGAGAATCTATTATCAAAGACCTCAGTTTTACTGTGCAACCTGGTGATACAATGGCTATAGTTGGGAGTACAGGCTCCGGCAAAACCACGATCATTAATATACTCAATCGTTTTTACGAGATAGAAGGCGGACAAATTACCATTGATGGTGTAAACATAAAAGATTACGAACTGGAAAGCCTGCGTAGTCGTATGGCAATGGTTTTACAAGACGTATTCTTGTTCTCTGGTTCCGTCATGGAAAATATTACCCTTCGTGATACCAGAATTACCAGAGAAGAAGTCATTACTGCCTCAAAGATGATCGGAGCACATGACTTTATTGAACGCTTACCAAACGGCTATGATTATCAGGTTATGGAGCGTGGAGCTACCTTGTCGATGGGGCAGCGTCAGCTTATTTCCTTTGTTCGGGCTTTGGTTTTTGATCCCGATATTTTGATTCTTGATGAAGCTACTTCTTCTATTGATCCTGAAACAGAGTCTGTCATTCAATATGCCATTGAAAAATTGATTACCAAAAGGACTTCCATTATCATTGCTCATCGCTTATCTACTATTCGTCATGCCGATAATATTTTGGTGTTGCACAAAGGCGAATTACAGGAATTTGGCTCACACGATGAATTACTACAAATAGAAAATGGGCATTACAAAGAATTGCATGATATGCAATTTGCGCAGATGGTCGTAGAGTAATTTTTTCCTGATAAATGCCTTTTTCGTCTATAATTCTTCTAATTTCATCCTGAATTGGTTTCCATGACCAAACAATTTCCGTAATTTGGGCATTATGAGTGTATTGACATAAAAGTTACACTACCTATCATGGCTAGACAACAATATACATATTCTAATTCAGGCTCCAATCCATTCCGTGCCATTCTTGGCTTAATTGTAGTCGTCGCAATATTCTATGTACTTTTCAAAATAGTAGGATTTGCAATACAATTACTTTGGTATCTGGTGCCTGTACTTTTCATTGCTACACTAATTGTCGACCATAAAGTCGTTGTAAATTATGGCAAATGGATCGGACAACAATTCAAAACTGACGCTACCCGAGGTATTGTCGTTAGTGTTTTATCTATATTCTTCTGCTTTCTGGTCGTTCCCTACCTATTTGCAAAAGCAATGTTCAAACGAAAAGTTCGTAAAATGAAAACGGAGGTAGAAGAACGTCAAAAAGGTAAATACGCTGACTACGAGGAAGTGGCCGAGGAAGAGGTTAAACTTGATTTAAAAGACGAAGGAGAGATCATTACATTAGATGTGCCTCGTCCACAACCGAAACAGCAACAGCGTCCGAAACAAAAAAATAGCTACGACGAACTTTTTGATGATATTTGATAATCAAAATATTTTAGAACAGGGGCTAGTTTTTCATCAAGAAAAGTAATCGTTTCTGGTTTTAATTTCCCCTTATAATCTCCTGCTACCCCCTTGCGGGTTTGTTTATAAACATCTTCTTTTGATGGGATTTTGGCATTATGCTGCTTAATTATAGATGCTCTGAGTTTGCTTGAAACTGGTAAATTGGCTGCCTTTAACAGTTCATCCAACCATACAGGAAAATCACTCAACATGTTTTCATATTTGGCAATATATACGCCAGAATATGTGTCTACCAATTGGCTCTTATAGTCCTCAAATGCCTTTAATACCTTCTGCCATTCCTTATCCTGACAGACAAATTCATCGATACTGATGCTTTTGGTATGTTGGCGTCTGTTTAAAAAAAATCGCCGTTTTTGTTGATCGCCTTCGGGCATTGCATGGCTGTAAGCTATTGAGTAATAACGTGAAACCAGTATGTCCCTGGGATCACGAATGGTCAGTATTACTTTATATTGTTCAAAACCGGGAATATGCTGAACCATACCGCCAAATACACTATACAAATAGCCTTTGGGCTGGAAAATGTGTTGATATTTTTCCATTTTTGCTTTGCTCAATCCGCTTAAAAATGGCATCTCAGCCTGGAAAGCATAATCGTGAATGTGTACAGGTGTGAACCCGTTTTCGAGTGCTGCTTGTCGCAAAATGTGTTTGGTATATTGCGTAGCCGATTTGTTAATGGAGAAATGGATAATACTTTCTTGCAGGCAAGTATTGATATGTTGTCTGTTCAGCAATGCCAATTCTACTTCAAACTGTTGTTCAAGCTGTTTCCTTCGGAGCCAATTTCCAAAGATGGGTATATTTAATACGCTCTTTTTAATCCAATACTTCGTATTGATATTGCTCCGCATTCGTTTAAAAACTAGTGTCATTTGACGATCAATAACTTATAAGAAACTAAAAAATATTACCTATATGTAAAACTAAGTAACGGCGAAAGAATATCCTGATTATCAATACGCCGGGTGTACGGGCTTTATGTTGACTAATAAAAGCAAAAACCAATACGGAGTATTGTAATCGTTAACAAAATAAAAACCAGTCTTTTCCTTTTTGTAGTTTTTCCAATTGTGCAATAATGCTTGCCTGAGTTTTATCACCAGCCACGGCAATAATGATTTGAGGAGTTGCTAAGTTATTTAATAGGTTGGTACCCTGCATGGTTTGCCCATAAATATTTTTACCGATCTTATTTTTATTATTACAAACCCAATAAAAAGGAACTTGTTTTTCAATAAGTTGTTGGGCGAGTGCTTTACCTTTTTTTCCTGCTCCCCACAAAACAAGATCAGCTGATGCTCTGTAATCCAGTTTTAAAAAATAATGTAGTTTTAAATCAAGAAAACGATTATCTGCATAGTGTTCATCTGTGCGGGAGGTGCGTGTGGCATAATCTCTCCAGCGATGTATCACTTCTTTATGCCCGATGGTTTTCAAGCCCTTTTCATAAAAACGGAAACACAGATCATAGTCTTCAGGATAAATATCAGTCTCAAAAGCACGACAAGCTTCCAGGTCGCTACGCCAAAGCATCCAACATGGAGATGGAACAACACATTCTTTATAAATCTCCTGAAAATGCTGATTGTTGGTATTAAGCCGGTTGAGCCAAGCCGCATATTTTTGATACCCATCTCCGAGTTGGTCTTCCGAAAAATATTCTACTGCTCCGGTCGCCAGATAACCCTCTCCATTTGCTATCAGGATTTTTTTCAAGGCAATTAATTTTTCAGCTAACATCAGGTCATCAGCATCCATGCGGGTAATTAGTTGTCCTTCAGATTTGGCGAAAGCTAGTCGCAGAGCTGCTATAATGCCTTTTCCCTGATTATTAAAAACCTGAATCCTTTGGTCTTTATTGGCGAAAGCCTGTAAAACATCAAAAGTATGGTCAGTAGAGTGGTCGTTGATAACGATGAGTTCCCAGTTGCTTTCGGTTTGTTGTAGAATAGAATTGAGACAGTCCGGCAGGAATTTTCCAGCATTTTTAGCTGGCATAAGAATACTGACTTTGGGTGATATTCCTATATTGTACCCCATATTATTCATCAACAGGTGAATGTTGAGGTTCTTGGGCATTTCCTGATGGTGTGGGAACTTGTCTGCTCCATACAGTGCGTTGCGGGAATGGAATATCAATATTATTTTTGCCAAATTCCTCTACAATAGCAAAGCGCATATCACTCTTAGTATCACTAATAACGATATGATGACGAGAGAAAAAATAAAGTTCAAAAATAAGGGCAGAATCACCAAAATCAGCGAAACGAATAAAAGGTTCGGGGTTCTCCATAATTCTTGGATGTTCTTTAGCAACTTTTATCAGTAGTTCACGAACTAGCTTTGGGTCGGAATCATAAGCCACACCTACATTGAGCATAAAACGAACACGGTTATAATCATGATTCCAGTTGTGTACTTTTTCTACCACGAGTTTAGAGTTGGGAACGATCATGACAATATTATCTCTGGTTTCAATATCTGATGTCCGGATTCCTATACGTACTACCCGTCCAATCTGAGTGTCTATTCTGACAGAATCCCCAACGCGGATTTTACCTTCAAATAAAATAATCAAACCAGAAAAAAGGTCATTAAAAGTTTGTTGTAATCCTAAACCAAAACCAACTGCCAGAGCTGCAATAGCTCCCCAAAAGACATTCATATTGATGCCCAGATTCTGGATGGCTAATATGAAAGCAATGACATAAATAAAGTATTTCAGGAGTTGATTAATGGTGTATTGAGCACCAATTTCTACTTTTTGTCGCCTATATAGTTGTGGTAATATCTTGATCGTTAAAGCCCAAACTATCAGGCGTGCAATTAGAATGACTGCAATGGCAGAAAGTAAACTGAGTACTGTAAATCCGTAATCTGAATCTGGGAAGAAACGCCATCCTAAAAAGGATCTGAGCGATTCTAAAAAAGATCTAAACCATTCCATAATATCTACAATATTTTGGGGATCGGGTATCTTTAAACATATATAATTTCACCAATACAGCTTTAAACTTTTATCAGACTTTACTCGGCAGCGTATTTTTTGATTCCTTTAAGAAAGGGAACAAATCTGAATTTGTCTAACTCTTCATGAATAAATTCTTTTTCTTTGACCTTTGTAATCCTGGTCATAGTCTGCTGATTTTTTCCGACAGGGATAATGAGCATACCACCGGGTTTTAGTTGTTTTAAGAGCGCATCAGGGATGTAAGGAGCAGCAGCGGTAACGAGTATGCGATCGAATGGAGCAAACTCCCCCAAGCCTTTATAGCCATCCCGCAAATAGGCTCTTATACGTGGATATTCAAGTATATCAAACATCTTCTTTGCAAATAAATGTAAATGCTCATTGCGCTCAACAGTAAATACTCGTGCGCCCATCTCAGCCAACACACAAGCCTGATAACCAGAACCTGTGCCAATTTCCAATACAGTATCTCGTTTTTTTATGTCCAGGAGAGACGTCTGGTAAGCTACAGTGTAAGGCTGAGAGATGGTCTGTTCTTGCCCTATAGGAAAAGCCCTGTCTTCATAGGCAGTTTCTTCAAAGGCTTTGTCAAGAAAGAAATGACGTGGAATATCGCCAATAGCTTCCAGTACTGGTTCGTTCTCGATGCCTTTTTTGCGAAGCTGCTCAATTAGCTTTCTGCGCATGCCTTTATGTCGGTAGCTGTCGTTCAAGTTGAAATGTATTTTTTGAAACTGCCTGGCGAAGTTAAGGAATAATAAAAAAACAGAGTTGATTCTGGGCTATTGATGCATAAAAAAAGGAAAATGTAGGCTAATACATTTTCCCATTTACCCTAAAATCAATAAGAAATTACAAAACTAGTTTGTTTATTATTTGCAACAAACATCTTATAATCTCAAAGCAAAGATAGGCGTTTTGACTTTCTGATGCAATAGGTTGCTTATGATCAGCTACTTAGAACATGTTTAAATTTCTATCAATTCACTATCATCAATCGGGTTCTTCTGGAGTAAGAATCATCTGTCAGTAAAACTGTGTATATACCTGCAACCAGATTGGCGGGCAATTCAGTACTTATAATTTCTCCTTTCAGGGTTTGAAAGTCTCTGGATTTTACCAACCTGAGCGACTCATCAAATATTTGTAATGATAAGTTACCGTTATTTACAGACATAAAAGAGAGCTGTTCTCCTGCTTTTAATGGATTAGGATATACCTGCACATCCAAGCCTTCAAAACCTGCTAATGAAGCAGTAATAACTGGCGAATAATCATGTTCTCCACCAAGATCAATTGCTTTCAGGCGATAGTAATAAACCACATCTCTGATAACATCTATATCTTTATGAGTATAATCAACAGAAGTTGAACTATTAATTTGACCGGGTATCCATGCGATTTTTTCAAAGTTTTGTCCATCTGTACTTCTTTCCAGATCAAAACCAGCATTATTGGTTTCCGATATCGTTGTCCAATTAAGTCGAATTGCTTCATCTTCAATTATAGCCCAGAAACGATCTAACTCTATATCCAATACCGTACCCATAGCAGCCAATTCAAAATAAGACATCGACAACAAATCATCAGCCGCGTGATCTGAATCAGAGCAATCGCCTGCAGGGGTGTTTTCTAGCATGACCCTGTATGTTGGAGCAGTTATAGGGCATAAATTGAAAAAGTCATTACCAGGCAATAATTCTATATCATAAGAGTAAGTGCTTGGCAAACCTGAGGGTTCCGTCACCCAACGCCCTAGCAAACAGTCAATTTTAAGATAAGTATTATCACAGGCAACACCAGGTTCGTCAGGGGAACTTAGTCTATGATTGAAATAAGTGAGGACATTAAAGCCTGGAGGAACGATATTGAAAAACATTTCCATAGGTGCAGGCTCATTCAAACTGCCAGGCTCAACTCCTATTGGAAATAAATAACTATTGCCCGAACTTACAGTTCTTCTCAGCCTACCCTCTATATAACTATTCGGGCCTAAATTAAGTGCATTTGGATCTGGGTTGGAAATAAATAACTCATATCGATAAGCTTCTCCGTAAGCACCATGCCCTGTATTGTCCGTCCGAAAGATACCATCTGTAATATTTAATGCACCTGTGATTTCCACATTTCCAGCAATAGAAAAACTTCCTCCCGGGCTTGAATTATTAATAGTAAGATTGCTCAATGCATTATCGCCTGTCATATCTCCTGATAGCATTAATGATTCTGAGGTATTAATATCATCGTTGTTAAAAGCTAGTTCTCCCAGCCCCGTATCGGTGTATAATGTGCCTGGAGCTTTGTAAAAATTACCTTCTAATTCCAGTTTACCATCATTTATAATTTCACCATCTGTACCATCTATATGTACATCGCCCCACACATACACTTCTGCGCCTTGTTCTATATATAATCCTCCCTTGACAAACAGTTCGTTATTGTGTTGTCCAAAACTATTGGTAGTATACAAACATACTACAGTAATAAATAGGTAGAGATATTGTTTCATTATTATTTTTCATATAAGAGCATATTTTAAAATTGCTATTTATAGCCAATAGGAGAAAACTTAAACATGCTCTAAGTTTATATTTTGCCGGTAGGATATGTCTTTCATATCCTACCGGCAAGATAAAATTCGGTTACTATTCCCAAGCCATCCAGTTGATTTCCAGATTTTGTGTCCAGCTACCATCTGTTGTTCCACCATCTACACGGACAATGTTTATCCAGGCAGCATTTGAAGTCAAGGTACTTACCGAGGCTGCAAAAGTAGCATCTGCTTCAAGAACAGACCCTGTACTTCTGACTGTTACCAATATGTCTGGTTCCTGTGTAATAAATACGGTAGGGAAATTAATCGGTACAGTTAGTACGCCACCATCAGGATTACCACCAGTAACGATTTCAGTACCTTTTGAAATCTGATCAAAAGAAGTTATTGCGCCTGTCCATGGACTGACAAACTCTATTCCTTTCATTCGTACTCTTCCATCTACATCTAGTCTTTGTGCAGGTGTCGCTGTTCCTATACCTACATTGTCTGTATTGGTATCAGCGTATAATAAGTGGTTAACTGCATCTCCCATTACACGGAAATCACCTCTTACATCCAATGGATATTGGGGAGCTGCATTACCAATACCAATAACATTATTGGTACCATCAACAAGCAGCAGGTGGTCTATACCATCTCCAATAATGCGGAGGTCACCATCTATATCTACCAGATACTGAGGGTCAGCTTTTCCAAAACCTATTC
>JAHDFX010000064.1:18242-29039 GCA_020627965.1 Saprospiraceae bacterium
CATCATTATCACTATCCACATAAAGCAGATGATCTATACCATCGCCAATAATACGGAGGTCACCATCTACATCTACCAGATACTGAGGGTCAGCTTTTCCAAAACCTATTCCATCATTATCACTATCCACATAAAGCAGATGATCTATACCATCGCCAATAATACGAAAATCGCCATCTACATCTACCAGATAAGCTGGTGTAGCAGTACCAATACCTACTCTATCTACAGATGGATCGGCATGTAGCAGATTATTAATACCATCGCCAAATACCATAAAGCTGGTGAGATCTGTGGAGTCAGGATTCACCATAAAAGCATTGGTATCACCATCTGCTCTTACTATAGACTTGCCATTAGCAGTAAGCTGCCACTGGTTGTCGTTGGGAAACCCCATGTATGTATCGCCCCCTGCATCGTCATTATGATATATGTAATCATTGATGCCCAACTGCCCGTTTACGTCTAAGGTGTAATCAGGTGAGGGGGTACCAATCCCTATATTCTGTGCAAACACTTGTACAGCCAGGGAAGATAATAATATGAGTACAATGGTAATTCTCTTCATAAGATTTTTATGTTTTTTATTTTGCACTAAGTTGTCTTTTATCATATTCTTGATTTTCAGCCTTTTTATCAATAAACCTGTTACTCATGGATCTACAAGTACTCTTTTTGATGTCACAAATATTAGTCTAGAACATTAATGAAAACAATGCATAATGCAATACTTCCATTAGAAGTACAATCTACGAATAGCAGCACTCTAATGTTGTTGGGAAAAAACACTTTTTGTGACAGGCATAAAGGCTGTCAGGTGGTAATCGGTATTGTAAAATAAAAGGTGGTACCTTCTCCACATGTTGATTCAACCCAGATATTTCCTTTTAGCCCCTCAATGATTTTTTTACAAGTGGCCAGCCCAATTCCTGAACCTTCATAATGACGTCTGGAGTTCAATCTTCTGAAGATTTCAAATACCTGACTTTTATATTCGTCAGGTATTCCTATACCATTGTCAGCAATTGCGATTTGATGATGGTCATTTATCTTTTCATAGCTAATTCTGACAATAGGTATTTCGTCTGTTTTTCGGAACTTAATGGCATTGGAAATTAGGTTTTGGAATAATTGTAACATATTAGAGGGGGCAGCCTTTATGTTAGGCAAGAGATCTTTTTCCAGGCGGGTTCCGGTTTCGCTAACGAATAGCTTGAGATTATATAAGACATTATCTACTACCTCATTGAGGTCAATATTTTCTTTTTTAACATTATCTGCACCAGAACGGGCGTATTCTAGCAGTCCGTTCAGTAATGCCCCCATTCGATGAGAAGCATTAAGCACGATGTCTAGATATTCTTTTCCGTCTGCATCCAGAATATTGCGATGTCGATTGCTCAATAGTCCACTATAGCTATTGATCATTCTAAGGGGTTCTTTAAGGTCATGGGCAGCTTTCCCTGCAAATAATTCTAACTCCCGATTAATATTAATCAGGTGCTCCTGCTGCATGTTTAATTTTTCAATCTCCAGATCCTTTTTTTCTGCTTCATATTTGGTTTGTATTTCATTGATCGTTTTAGTTCGTTCTTCATTGAAAAGTTCATCCTTAACACTAACATAAAGTAATTGATAATGATAAGCCTTCTCAAAACGCTCCTGCATTGCGAGTGCTCTTGATAGTAGCAGATAACTGGTCTTGTAATATTCTTTTGAGCCTATTTCCAGATTGATCTTCAAGGCTTTTAAGAGATACTCCTCTGCTTCAATAGGTTTATCGGTAAGCGTTAAAATGTCTCCGATTCTATTGCACAAAAAACCAACACCACTTTTTGAATTGATCTCTTCATGAATAGCAAGGGCTTTAAAGTAATTCTCAAAGGATATGTCGTAATTCCCTTGTTGTTTATTGATTTCTCCAATTTCACTGTACGAGAAGGTCATACCTACCTTATCACCCAGTTCTTTTTTTATATTCAGAGATCTGTTAAAATATTCTAAGGCTTCATTATACTCTCCTTTTTTACCGTAAATCATGCCAATGTTACCATAAGTATCTGCCAGTAGGTTCTTGTTATTTTCTTCAAGGCATAAATGTTCGGCTTTGCGGTAGTATTCAAGTGCTTTTGAATAGTTTTCCTGTAAAAAATAAAGGATGCCTACATTATTGTAAGAGTTGGCAAGGCTGCCAGTAAATCCATTCTTTTCTTTAATATCCAATGAAAGCTGATAATAGATAATAGCTTTCTCATAGTCGCCCCAGTTTTTATAAATAATGCCAATATTGTTGTACAAACCAGCTTTTCCTTCAGGGTAATCTATTGGGCCAAGGACACGTAAAGCTTTTTGAAAGAAATCAAGAGATTTTTCAAAATTACCTCTTCTAATATGGGTGTTACCAATTCCTGTATAAGATTTACATATCCCTTTTTTATCCTTGATCTGTTCCCAGATATTCATAGCATCTTTATGAGCAGCAATGGATTGTTCGTACTCATTTTTATGCCAAAGTATGGTGCCTTTGGTGTTATAAGCTCTGGCCGCCTGGCGACGCAGTAAGTATTTGTTACCTTGCTTGATAACCTCCTCTGCATAACGTAGGGCTTCGTCAGGATCCTTTCCCATCAACTCCTCTGCCAGTTCATTCATCAACATCGCTTTATCTCGGTGACTACTTAGTGTCGTCACACGTTCATTATACGCACTGATAAGCTCGCTGGAAGATGCTTTTACTTTACTTTCTGCGTGCATAGCCTTTTATAAAATTATGTATTATCTTCTACGAAATTGTTGTTCTTTTGTTAAGAATAGTTGCCAAAAGATGCAATTAATATTTTAAAGTAATAAAAATATATATACAACAAAAAATAGTGATTTCTTTAGGCAGAATAGGGGCTTAAAGCATGTTTTCTTGTTTTATCTTGTCATAAAACAAGCCCTTATGCAGGACAACTTAGCTTATTTATTTACCTTTGCAGTCCTTTAAAAAGTATAATCATGGATTTATCAAAATTAGTTGCCATTACAGGCAAATCAGGCGTATACAAAATGATTTCCAATAAGAGTAATGGGCTTATTGTCCAAAACTTGGAGAATAATAAAAAAGGTTTTGTATCAGCAAGACAATATCAATTTACACCCTTAGAATCAATCTCTATTTATACAAATGATCCTGATGAAGGAGCAGAGTTGAAAACAGTTTTTGAGCATATGCAAAAATTAGGGAGCGAACTTCCTCCCAGTAAAGCATCTGCCGATGAACTGCGGGAATACTTTACAAAAGTGCTACCTACCCACGATCAGGAAAGAGTGCATATTAGCGACATCAAAAAGATTGTTAAGTGGTACACTTTTCTGGATAAACAAGATATGTTAGTAGGTGATGATAGTGAAGAAGATACTGCAGGAGATGAGGAGGAGTGATTAGTTAGAGCATGTTTAAGCACGTTTTAAATTTGTTGTTTACAGCCAGTTGAGGGAAATTTAAACATGCTCTCTTAATTCCTTTCAATCAACAAAGTAGCGTTTTGAGTTTGCATTTTTTTTATATGTAAAAGCAAAATGTAATTTTGTTTATTGACCACTTATCCTTTTAAATTATTTGTTTTCCCATGTATTTTTGTTAAAATTGTTGGCAAAATACATGAACATGATGAAATTAAATGGATGGCTTATATTGCTTCCATTCTTATTTTGTTCACCCTATCTATTACATAGCCAAACCTACTCAAATCATTTCGGTACAGGAAATGATGTTGGGGTAAGTGTGTCTGTTAGTAGTACACAGGGGAACAATAATGGAAGCCATTCACTTAGTGGTACAGCCTTAATTCCCGATTCTATTGGCGCTGCCCGATTTCTCGCCCAAGCTTCACTAGGATCAACTTACGAAGACATTGGTTATGTTACTCAAGTCGGTATCAACCCCTGGCTGGATGAGCAATTTGGTATGCCTGCCAGTTCTTACCTGCAAACCTATCAAAGTATTTATAATGAAGCTGTGGCCGCCATTTCTGCTGTTCACGCAGATGCAGATGGTGAGCGCAGTAGTAATTATCTGGCTTTTACTTTTTACGAAAAAGCATTAAAGGAACAGGATGTATTACGCCATAAAGTCGCTTTTGCGCTGAGTCAAATATTAGTAATTTCTATCCAGAACTCCAATCTGAATGACAGAGGTTTTGGCACTTCAAGTTATTATGATGTCCTCTATCAGGGCGCTTACGGTAACTTTCGTGATCTATTGATGAATGTTACACTTCATCCGGCTATGGGCGTTTATCTGAGTCATATGGGCAATCAAAAAGCTGATCCGACAGCAGGTACCTCTCCTGATGAGAATTATGCACGTGAGATCATGCAGTTGTTTACCATCGGTCTGTTTGAAATGAATAATGACGGTACCTACAAAACTGACGATAGCGGCGAACGTATTTCCACTTACGATATTGAAGATATTCAGGAATTGGCGAGGGTGTTTACAGGGCTTTCTGGAAGTGCATGGGACCCTCAATCTCTACCTGCTTTGAATGGCTATCCGGTTATCTTTTATCCGAATACTCAGTTTTATGATTATACTTTGCCTATGGCAATGTATGAAGATTATCATGATACAGATGCCAAGACAATGATAGATGGTTCGGTGCTTCCTGCCGGACAAACAGGAATGCAGGATATCAATGATGCTATTGACGTGTTATTTAACCATCCGAATACAGGCCCATTCATTGCAACCCGATTGATACAGCAATTGGTGAAGTCGAATCCAAGCCCTGATTATATCAATCGCATTGCAACTGTATTTAATAATAATGGACAAGGAGTCAGAGGAGATATCCAAGCAGTAATAGAAGCTATTCTTACAGATCCGGAAGCCAGAGATTGCGAATGGATCGATAATGCCCAAACAGGGAAAATGCTACAACCGATCGAAAGACTGACGAATCTATATAAAGCCTTTGACATTACTAGTCCTTCAGGAAAATTATGGTTTAATGATACTCCTATTATTTTTCCACAAGTAGAGCAATCCTTCCTGGCTGCCCCCTCTGTGTTTAATTTCTTTACGCCATTTTATGCAGAAAGCAATTATGTAGCACCAAACGACATGGTTTCCCCTGAGTTCCAAATATTACATTCAACGAGTAGTATTAATTACATCAATATTCTGGAATTCGGTACGAAAACAGCGCCATTCCCCAATAGTACAGCCGTGAATCCGAATAATGATGTCCTTACATTTAATAATGCTGACTTTCCCTCTCTTGATCTCACTGATGAGATTGCATTATACGAAAGTGCAGGAACAGATGCCTTGATAGAAAGACTGAATTTAATTGTTTGTCGCGGGCAGTTGAACGCTGAAGTAAGAACTATCATTGCAGATGCGATTAACCAATATAGCTCAACACTGGGGAATTTTTATACCAGTACGAACGCCGTGCAAGATGCCCTCTATTTTATGATGATGTCGCCCAGCTATATAATTTTAAAATAATATTCTTTAGTGTTCTTTGCGTTCTAATGCGCTTAGTGGTAAAAAATAAAAAATGTCTAAATATTCTAGAAGAGATTTTATCAATCACCTAAGTATGGGTTGTGCTTCATTAGGCGTCACCTCCATGCTGAATGGGATCACCAATATGGGCTTGCTCAATGCCGCTGCCGCCGCCAATCGCCCTCTTATTAGAACACAGAACAATTATAAAGCATTGGTCTGTATCCTGCTTTCAGGAGGCAATGATAGTTATAATATGCTGGTGCCTCGTGGCAATGGTGAATATGCCGAATATGCAGCTGTTCGCACCAACCTGGCCTTGGCTCAAAATGACCTTTTACCGATCAATCCATTGATGAATTCCAGCGGTAAGGAATATGGCTTGCATCCCAATTTGCCTAATGTACAAGGATTATTTGAAAGTGGGAAAGCGGCTTTTATAGCTAATATAGGTGCCTTGATAGAGCCAACTAGCTTAGCGAATTATGGTACTACTGCCAGTCTGCCATTGGGGCTATATTCTCACTCCGACCAACGTCAGCACTGGCAAACCTCGGTGCCACAAAGCCGGGATAATATAGGCTGGGGCGGAAAATTAGCCGATATTCTTTATACCAATAATACCAATCAGGATATTTCTATGAATATCTCGATTAGTGGGGTGAATATCTTTCAGCGTGGAAATACGATTCAGGAATATGCGATCGAACCAGGTGGTACAGGAAGTGTATCTATTAATGGTTCTGATGATACTAATTTTTATCAAACACTAAAAAGACAGACACTGGATAATATTCTGGATGTAACCTACCAAAATATTCTAGAGACAGCTTACTCTGGTTCAGTCAGTGATTCCAAGAACAATTCTATACAATTCGCATCAGCAATACAAAACGGGACACCTTTCACGACTACTTTCGGTGCGGATTCTTTTTCACAAAGACTGGAAATGGTCGCTAAAACCATCGCTGCTAAAGATTTACTAGGCGTGACGAATCAAACCTTTTTTGTAGAAATGGGAGGTTTTGATAATCATGATAATTTCCTGGCAGATCATAGCAATTTGATGATTCAATTCGATACGGCTATTCAAGCTTTTAATGATGCACTAGTCGAGTTAGGCCTAGATAGTAATGTAACTACTTTCACCATGTCTGATTTTGGGCGTAAGCTGGTTTCTAATGGAGATGGCTCAGACCACGGCTGGGGAGGACATGCGATGGTAATGGGAGGAGCCGTGAACGGACAACGCATCTATGGACAGTATCCAGACCTATACCTGGGTAATGCTGTGGATGCAGGGAATGGGCGTCTTATACCTACTACTTCCTGCGATGAATATTTTGCAGAATTAGCACTCTGGTTTGGTGCTTCTTCCAGTGATCTAGATCAAATTTTTCCGAATATCGGTAATTTCTGGACGCCAACTTCAGGCTCCATGCCACTAGGCTTTTTATCTTAATCACGAATCATCGAATCAAGAAATAATAGATCATGAAAACATATATACTGACCATACTAAGTTGCCTGTTTACTTTTGCGGCTTTCGCCCAATGTACAGACAGTGGCAATTACTGGAATGAAAGCTGGGTTTCCTGCCAAACCAGCAACAATCCCAACCCTGTAAGAGGGAACACACATTGGATTTTATATGAATTCCATGAGAATCACGTCATTGACTCCAGTCATTTTTGGAATGCCAATCGTGTTGGCGAAAGTGCTTGGGGCGCAAAAGATATAGCCGTTGATTATTCCATGGACGGAACGACTTGGGTACAATTGGGCACCTATACCGTTCCACAGGCTACAGAAGCAAGTAGTTATACTGGAGTTCCAGGTCCAAATTTTGGAGGTATATCCATCAATAAGATTCTGATTACTGTTTTGAGTACGCATGACAATTCAGGCTGTGCATCCATTGCAGAGGTAAAGTTCCAGATCGATCCAGAAGCTTGTGCAGGTGTAGTAGATGCCTGTGGTGTATGTGATGGCCCGGGCGAACCGATTTGGTATGCCGATATGGATGGCGATGGACTAGGTGATATTAATTCAACGACCATGAGTTGTACACAGCCACCAGGTTATGTCAATAATAATAGTGATAACTGTGATAACGGTGGCTTGGGCTGGGCTGAGATAGCTCCTTTATTTGTTAATAATGGTTGTGTCGGGTGTCATGGTAGTCAGAGTGGATTAAATTTAACCTCTTATACTAATTTGGTAGCCGGAGGAGATATATGCAGTACGAGTCTGTTAACAGGTACCAATCTTGCAGATATTATCACTATGGGAACGAGTAGTTGTGGAAATACTTTCCAGCCTATGAATAGTTTGGCAAGTGGTGAATTTGATACGAATGAATTAGCCATGCTGCAAATGTGGATCGACGGTGGTGCGCCAGAAAATTGCAGCGACTTCTGTTTGACTGACCTAACGGTTATGCAGACCTACAGTGATGCTGCGATCGTTCATCAGGTTGGTAATATGATTACAGCGATGAACGTCATTAACGGAGCTTCCAATGTGGTATATGATGCTGGCGTTCAGGTAACACTGAACAATGGTTTTAAAGTAGAGAATCCTGCTAATTTTTCAGCTGTGATCGGTGGTTGTGGTGCTTCCTCCAACTTACAGGATGATTCGACGAATAATCGATAATAATTTCTTATATTTGGAAGACTGTATTTTACCAAACAAAAATAGATTGACATGAAAAACAAACTAAGCCTTGCATGCTTTGCATGCATGCTATTGTTGTGTTCAACAATGATGGCTCAAAAACCAATGCCCGAAAGGAATTTTGAAATTTCTTTGGAAAAAGATGAAGCAGTTCAAACCGTTTTAAAAAACAATCAGCGCATTAATGCACTAAGTGGCTTTCCAATGGCTATCTATGGGCTTTCTGTGCCTGTAAATGGTAATTCACCTGAACAAATGGCTTGGAATTATCTATTGCAAAGCGAAAGAACGCTCGGTCTTGGCACCACAGAACTTAGCCAATTAAAACATCACGCTACACGTAGTACAAATGCTGGCTCAGTCGTAAGATATCGTCAGTTTTATAACAATATTCCTGTTAATAAAAGTGAAGTAACCGTAGCAATATCACCAGACAACAAAGTGGTATATGTTATGAATAGTTTTTCTTATAAAATAGTAGAAAGCCTTTCAAGTACTTCGCCTTCTATATCGCTTCAATCAGCTATATCTACAGCTAAGAGTTATTTGCCAATTGCAGGAAGTATCAATTTTGAAGATGATCGTTTGATGATTTATCAAAACAACAGAACAACTAAGCTGGCTTACGAAATCACTATACTGACTTCAAATCCACTTGGTGAGTGGCATGTCTTTGTAGATGCTCAAAGTGGTGAAATTTTTAAAGTAGAAGATCAGGCTGTTTATTATTGCAAACACGGTAAAGACCATGACCATGACCACAGTGCATGTACCAATCCACCCAATAAGGCGGCTGTTGCTTTAGCTAATGGTACTGGTAACGTCTTCGATCCAGACCCACTTTCTTCTAATCAGGTGGCCTATGGTGGCGGGTATGTTGATAATAATGACGCCAACTCCACAGAGTTAAATGCTTCTCTTTTTCCAGTTACTTTAAATGATATTGAATTTGCTAATGGGCAATATACGCTAAGAGGTCCTTATGCTGAAGTAGTTGACTTTGATGCACCAACAACTGGCTTATTCCAGCAGGCTTCTTCAAATTTTAGTTATAACAGAGAAGATCAGGCTTTTGAAGCAGTAAATATTTACTACCACCTTGATTACATGATGCGTTATATTAACCTGACACTAGGATGTAATGTAGTGCCTTATCAATATACTGGGGGCGTACAATATGATCCACATGGAGCCGATGGAGCCGACCAGTCTTATTATACCGGTGGGGCAGGGCGCTTGTCTTTCGGAGAAGGTTGTGTAGATGACGGAGAAGATTCAGATGTGATTCACCACGAGCTTGGTCACGGTCTGCACGACTGGGTAACTTCAGGTGGACTTTCACAAACAGATGGACTGAGTGAAGGATGCGGAGATTATGTAGCACAGTCTTACAATCGTGGATTGGGCAATTGGACGGCTGCTGATCCTGCTTACAATTGGGTATTTAACTGGGATGGACATAATGAGTGTTGGAATGGTAGAATCACGAATCACAATGTAGGTTATCCAGGCGGTTTGTCGGGGTCTATTCATACAGATGGTCAGATATGGGCTTCCTGCCTGATGAACATCTGGGATCAGATAGGACAACAAAGAATGGATAAGATATTCTATGAAGGCTTAGGGATGACTAATGGTTCTTCCAGTCAGAATGATGCTGCAAATGCGGTTTATCAGGCGGCATTGAACCTAAATTATACACAGGCAGAGATAACAGCTATTCATGGAGGACTTACTTCCTGCGGATATACTTTGCCTGTCCTCCCATCTGATCCTGATGATGCTGGAATCAGTGCTATATTGTCGCCTGAAGGCGGTTATTGTGCTGCTCAGGTTGAAGCAATTGTTACTTTGACCAATTATGGTTCAAATCAATTAAATTCAGTAGATATTGTTTATGATATTGATGGTGCTAATCCAGTAACAGTCACCTGGACTGGTGCATTAGGTACAGGTTCTGCGGTAGATTATTCACTCGGAACGATCACTTTACCTTCTGGCACACATACATTTAATGCAACTACCAGTAATCCGAATGGAAATACAGACTCCAATCCAGCCAATGATACCAGTACCAGCAACTTCTCTGTTACACAGGGAGGACAAACAGTAAGCTTATTGCTGATACCTGATAATTATGGCTCAGAAACTACCTGGCAATTAACGGATGCCGCTGGTAATGTACTTTACTCTGGCGGTCCTTATACCAACAATAATTCAACTCCTGTCAACGCCGCCTGGTGTTTGGCTGATGGTTGTTATGAATGGACAATCACTGACACCTATGGCGATGGTATTTGTTGTGGTTTTGGAAACGGTAGCTACGAGCTTACGAA
This sequence comes from Saprospiraceae bacterium, assembly GCA_020627965.1. Classification (GTDB taxonomy): domain Bacteria; phylum Bacteroidota; class Bacteroidia; order Chitinophagales; family Saprospiraceae; genus JAHDEO01. The sequence continues at coordinate 28,758 of JAHDFX010000064.1, forward strand.
TGATACCGATGGAACTTCGCTGGGAGCAGGTGGAGAGTTTACGACCAGTGAGACGGTTTCTTTTTGCATCGTGTCTCCTGAACCTGTCTGCCCGGATGTCATCGACCATGTTGATCCGGTTGCTCAGGGCATGTACCATGCTGACCAGACAGTGAATTGTTATGCTCCTCTGGCGCCAGGAACTACGATCAACTTTAGAGCTGGTAATATGATTAAAATGGATTCAGGAACGGAAGTACCTGCTACTACTGATTTTGATGCTATTATTGAAGCTTGTGAAGG
>JAHDFX010000325.1 GCA_020627965.1 Saprospiraceae bacterium
ATTTAGTTAAGTCCCAGGCTTTGGAATCTGGATTGTAAAGCTCAATGAATTCCATGTTATTGACAGAATCATCAGGGTGATAGTGAATTTCATTGATGACGACATCTAAAGCTGGTTCAAAGACGGGAGTTAGTGTAGTATTGGTGCTAAAAGACTGGTATAGAGAAGCATTTGTATTGCCAGTTTCCAGCCAGTAAGCAAAGCGGTAGCCAGGATTGGGGATGGCATGTATATTTATAGGAATATTTTTGTAGTAGAAAGCAGAAAAATTATGAGGAACCTCAAAATAATTGCTGTGCATAGTTATAAGCCCATTGGTATTTTCATCAAAATTCAGATTGAGTTGAAAACTATCTGTAACGACATTAAGGGCATTTTGGATTTCTATATCCCAATAGGGTTTTCTGTTTGGAAAGAAATCATAGAATTGATTGAGGTTAGACTGCCAGGTTGTGAAATCCCAATAACTGACTGTTCCTCCACTCCATGTTGTGGAGCCATTCCAGCGATTATAATCTGCCTGAATTTCATTTTCTACTTTTTGAATCATGATATCTGTGATGGAGTCGGTCCTTTGTGGCGTCCATATAGTCTGTGTATAAGTATTGACTCTTTGTAAAAATTCGTCTCTAAATTCTTGACTGTTAAATAGTTGTTTGTATGGGTTCGTGTCGGTTGTGTTGAACCATCCTGATGTAGCGGTAAACAGAGCAGGAAAGTAATTTGTATAACTATAATAGTTGCCAGACTGATTGAGATACGTATCATCGTCAGTGAAAATCCATCGCCATTTACCGCCTATGGGGCGCCAGACTTTGATATTATTGGCGGGCCAGTCTCGTTTACGACAATAAAATGTGGCTGCCAGAAAATCCTGCATAGAACTGATGTCAATTTTTGTTTTAATGTATTCATAGTTGGTATCTATGCTCAAATCATTATTGGCAATAAAGCTGTGCATAGCATGGTAATCTGTATTGGTACCTTGCTTTACATCTTCAACAAACCAGTACGCTTCTGAACCATCTCCTAAAGGAAACTTGATAAAATCAATACTGTCGGGATTTATCTTCGGATATTTGGTGGAGACGAATTTTTTGTTGACCCGATCACGAATACTATACAAACCCCAATATTGTCCATTGATGTGTAGTGCCACGGGACGCGCCGACTGCCCGTCAATATCCAATTGGTTTTCAAAATAATTTTGTAATAAAGCACCGTTGACCCTTCTTTGTGATCTTTGATTCCCCCCACTTCTTATTTTTAAACCATCCCACTCTGTGTAAGGCTGATCTTCAAATAGTTTGTAGTTTAATTTTGTCTTTCCAAACTCTTCTTTAAAAGCTACATTAAAAGATTTTTTTTCAGCATTTCTTGAACAACCGCCGGAAATAGACAGACCGCATCCTTCGCTAAACTCTAAATTACCGTCCTCTTCAATAAGCGTAATAGTAGCAGGGTATTCCCAATCCTGATTCCAGTTTTTAGGAGTAGCCTGATCCCAGCAATACCAATTTCTTCCGTTTGTACCTACCACATACATTCCCAGAGAGTCATCCCACAAATATTTAGGATCAATAGTAATATGTAGTACTGGCAATGTTGTTGTACTGTTTAAAATATAAGTATGCGTAGCGATCTTGCTATCAGCAAAACCTGATTTTACGGCTATAGCACGTATACTTTGAGAAGTATCAATGGAGAAAGGTGTAGTATAAAGTGTGGCAATTGTTGTAGGTATTGAACCATCAGTAGTATAGTAGATCGTACTGCCTGTTTCTGCGGTGATACTCACAGTTTGGTTGCCAGAGTATTTACCTGTAGGTAGCGATATGGAAGGCATATCTAATTGAGGCATACTGAAATTATTACTAGCATTGGGGCTTGCCGGAGTGAGTTCCGATAAATTGGCGCCACCATCAGGCAATCGTCCATATCCATAATCTGTCTGTAAACCAGGAAAGGTGATATTATCTACGATCATGACTCCATCAGGAGCTGTGAGTATGACTGTTTCTCCATCACTATCCAATTTGAAGTTAAGATGATTGGTACCTTGTGTCGTTTGATTATCTGCCCAAAAGATCAGATAACCTCCGGCGGGTACTATGGTTAGTGATGGGTTGTTGGTAGAAATGAGCCAGGCAGTGGGATTGCCAGGATCATCCGAAATATAATAACCGCCAAGGTCAATAGGTGTTGCTCCTGCATTATAAATTTCAATAAAATCGTCATATTCTCCATAATTATCGGCTATGACAGCATCATTGGATGCTACTACTTCATTAACATAGAGTTGTGCCTGTAGAGGTCGCACAAGTGCAATGAGTAAGGCGGTCAATATTACAATATGTATATGTCTGGACATTAAAATCTCCTTTATAAGAAATGAAATGATGCAAAATCGTTGATACTGAATAACCGAAGTAGGTAATGAAATTAGCCTTTAACTATCAAGAAGTTGAAATCCTTATTAAAGGTTGCAAGTAGATGGTATTAATTTCAAGGGCTTTACTTAGGCACTCTTGAAGAAACCCCATTATTGTCAAACCAAAGTGCTTTATCTGCTCCATTGGTATCCCCATTAAGATCAAAGTCAGGAACGGAGTACTGCTGGAAAATTCCATTATTATTCAGCCAGCGTGTTTTATCTGTTCCTTTTATATCGAAACTGGGGAAATCTGATTGGTCTGCATCACTTGCAAACATCACCCATTCGCCCGTGGGAAGTTGTTTTTGTCCAAAGCTGGTGGCATCCTTATAGCTATCGGAAGTTGTGAAATCCAAGCTAAGAGCTTTGTTTGAAATTTCTACCTTTTGTGACGTCATAATTCCCATATGGTTACGATGTTCTATAAGAATATAGACCGAGTCCAGACCATAATTTTCAAGCGGACAGCTTTCTGGGAAGCTTATACTTCCATCTTTGAACAGTATTCCTGCCGCCCTGCCGACTTCTGTGTTTTTATCGATGCCTGTACGTGTAGAGACCAATACCCAGTCAACCATATCGTCATTATAATTGGCATCTGTCCAGCCTGTACCTTCTGTGCCTGAGTAGTTCCAGGGAGCTATATTATAAGGTTGTCCGGCTGGGGTAGGCATAGCGAAATTACTGGCAGGTGTTTGCCCAGGCAGGAGTCCTCGGAGGGTGTTGAGGTCGGTATGCATTTCGCCCGTAAGGGCATTAAAAGGGCCTTCTAAAAAAGCTGAGATATTGAGTTCAATACAACCTCTTTCGACGGTAATATCGACATTTGCCTGATCGCATAAAGCAATACTGGAATTACTATCAGGAAGTTCGTAATTAACAATGAGTTTTGGAGCTACTGTTGCTCCGCCTTCATAGGTTTCAGGGGTACGTGTTCCTGTGCCTTCAAAAATGAAAGTCATAGCATTTCCGCTTTGCCAGTCTGCCCGGCTGATGATTTCTTGAACCACTGAGCTAATATCGTCACTGGTATAAGTATTACCGGCTGTCCAGGCAGGTATATTTGACCAATTGGCAGTCGCAGTCGTTTTTATTTTATTGCTTATCGCAAATGGGGTGGTAGTAATAGGAGCTGCATTTCCAGTAGCTTCCGCACTTATCGTTAATGAGGTAGTCTGACTGTTATTTTCATCAGCTACAAACTCAATGTAGGCGCCAGTAATCATGGCATTTTTAGGAATACTAATATTGCTTATTCTAATTCCGACGGCTGAAAATATTTCACCGCTATCATCCATAAGATCAAGATCGCCACTGCTGGTATTAATAGAACCATCGGCAGCTAATTCTTCTACATCATCTTCGCCAGAGCTTACTCTTTTGTTAAATATGAAAGTAGGTGTATAGCTGGCATCATCACAAACTTCGTATTCAAAACTGTCATTACCAACAAATCCGGGATTGGGAGTGTAAGAGAAAGTACCGTCTGGATTGATGGTCAGAGCACCGTTTGCCGGTGGGCTTATTGGGTTGGTATTCCAGATAAGATTATCACTATTAGGGTCACTATCGTTTAGACTGATAACATCGTTTAGAGTAAAATCAATTGTTGTCGTGAATGTATCATCAAGGGCAAGAGGTTGGTCATTGCAGTTGATTACTGTCACTTGTTGCGTATAAATTTTGGTACATTCAAAATAACTGGAAACCAACTGAATATTATAAGTTCCTGGTGTATTCCAGACCAATTGTACACTATCTGAAGTAGCATTGGAAGGATTTGCTCCAAATAATATCCAGTTTAGGTTCATTCTTGGGTAAAGGCTGTCGATCGCAATATTGACAGGAAAACCTGCGCATACGGTAGAAGGAAGTATAATAGAACTTTCAGGGCATGGTATATTGGGACGTCCGGGCGTGCCGTATGCCGAGTTGATATTGGAAGAGGCTTCCCATGATTGTGCTAAGTTATTGTCAAAGCCTGTTTCAATTAGAGAAAGTGAAGGACCATTGCCATCAGGTATCGTATCCCAGGGCATATCGTCATCATAAGTCAATTCATCGGAGAGACATTTATTATTATCAAAAAGGCTGACTCGTTCACCACCTCCACTAAGATTGAAATTGAAATCGCCGATGTAATCTATTCCATTATTTAAATGAGGAAAAACACCTGCAAATAGGCTGACATTTTCTACCAAAATTAAAAACTGATCTGGTTCTAAGACTGTACCGGCTGGTATATTGAAAGTATTTTCACTATCATAAAAACTCCAGTCAGACAGGTCTATATTGGCTGTGCCAGGGTTATATAATTCTACCCAATCGCCCGGATCAGGGGAAACGTCAGAATTGTAATTGATCTCATTGATGATAATTTGTTGAGTGGGGGCGGTGCAAGGCATAGAATTTTGCGCTCCAGGTGTACCGCCAATAGGAGAGGAGGCATGCCAGTCGGCTGGATCGATATTGTCTGTCGGAAGCGGATAATTTAATTCT
>JAHDFX010000065.1:0-4473 GCA_020627965.1 Saprospiraceae bacterium
AGTAGTGCAATAAGTGCGCCAAACTATCAAGCCCGGCTCCAGGATTCATCAAGTGGAGTCGGGCGCAGCCGCAAATCTTTTAAGTACTTAAACTCAAATGCTATGCCTGAAGGAATCATCATAATGACTATTGCTATTATACTGACCTTACTGAGCTATTTATTCACTAAAGACAAAAGGTTAAAACGCGAATTAAAGCGAGCCAAAGGTATTCGTATAGAAAATTTTGAAGAAGGAGCATACGATAAAATAGTTGGAAGAGCAGTAGAACATGAAAAAAACCTGGAAGCGCCTTTGTCGGGGCGCAAATGTTTATATTACCAGATCATTGTAGAAGAAATGGATGGGAATGGGCATTGGAAACCCATTATACAGGAAGAGAAATGTATTGACTTTTTGGTCGTGCAGGGAGGTACTACGGCATTAATAGAAACAGCCAATCATCAAGGCTTTTTGGTAAAAGACATTGAATATAAATCAGGGACATTCAATAAGGCCACGAAAAAAATGGAAACTTACCTGAATTGGCATGGCATAAAAAGCACCAAAACTTTTGGCTTCAACCGAAAACTAAGATACAGAGAAGGCGTATTGGAAATAGGCGAGGCCGTAGCAGTAAAAGGTGTCGGCAATTGGGAAACCACTGTCATTGATGGTCAAAAAACTGAAGTACTCCATTTATCTGGCGATTATGGTCAGGAACTGAAACTGAGCGATGAGCCTCTCACATTAACAGAAGCAGGAATACCACAGCCAGATCTGCATGTAGCAGAAGCTATAGAAGGATACAAATCTGAATCTCCTAAACTACAATTAAAAGAACCAGAAGAATCTATATTGCCACTGGAAATTGAGCCTTTGAATGAATATAGGCAAGAAGAGAACCTATATAAACAGTAATTCTAAACAGCCTCTCCAGCCTCCAGGTTATTTGTCCTAAGCTTTTATCTGTCCTTCTTCTCCGGGTTCGGGCGCAATTCTGAACAATAATCTTTGTAAAGGAAGTTTTTCAAAATCGCTAGAATAGCCCCTCGTTCGGATCTTTCTGTGCCCAGAAGAACCTGTTCTTCTCTGTTGCCATAGCCATAATACACATCTTTGGTCGTCAGCCATTCAAATTTTTTATTATTATCTGAATAAATAACCGTTGTTCCATCACGTTTGAATTGGAACATGAATTGATTCAGGCTTTCTATGTATTCTTTACCATTAGGGCGTTGAACCTTGGCGATATATTCGTTATTAGTACCAACAAAAATAGTGCATCCGCAAATACTTCTTTTCTGTTCTTCAACGATATTGAGAATATCAGCATGAGCAATTTTCCATTTTTTATCTTCCTTACGGAAAATGAGTGTTTGCACCTCTTCGCCTTTTGCGACAAGCTTATCGCCATTGTATAAAGCAAAATCTGCATTGATGACTGCATAACCAATAGACCCGGCAACGCCAATCTTATAAGTATCCTTGATGTTGTACTGGGTTTTTAATTGCTCAAATTTTATAATATTTTCTAATAGCCCTTTCAGTGTACTATAGTCAGCTGGTTGTTGTTCCAAACGTCCCGTAATTTTATAACTGTTTCTGCTGGCTTTATAATCTTTTGTATAAAAACTCAGGATAGATTCTATCTTGCGGGTTTGTGGCAGTTTTTCGTAGGCTTTTGTCCAGTCTTGTATAGTTTGCTCCAATTCAGCAACAGCATCAGTTTGTGTAAAACTGCTTGTCGCAAAACAAATGATCAGACCGAGAACGAATATAATTTTATTCATGGGTGATTGATTATGTTTGAAATACAGGTGAAGATAAAAAAATAGGTGTTGATCTACCAATCCTTTTCCGAATTGCTCTTGTTTGAACCTGTTTTTCTCATTTTTTTCTGAACTTGCTCATCTTCATTTTCCACAACTTCCAGAATTTTTAGGGCTTCTTCACGGCTCATGCCCTCTTTTTCTTCCTCCTCAGTCTCTGGCATAGGACTTTCTTCTTCTGGTTCTTCCGGTGTTTCTTGCTCCTCTTCATTTTCTTCCTCTTCCTCTTCCTCTTCCTCCTTGTTTTCTTTTTCTTGCTCCTCTTCATTTTCGCCCTTCTCTCCACTGCTTTGCTGTTGCTGTTGTTGTTGTTGTTGTTGCTGGCGCAAAGCGTAAGCCAAATTATACTTGGAAGCCATGTCTTTAGGGTTAAGCTTTAAAGCTTCTTTATAAGATTCGATAGCCTCCTTTGCTTGTTGCTGACTGAGATGCGCATTACCAAGATTATAGAGTGCATCTGCTTTATCTTTATTGTTTTTTGCCATAGAAACGGCAGCCTGATAATGCTTAACAGCTTCGTCATAACGTTTTTGGTTATAAATAGCATTGCCAAGATTATAATTTCCTTTCAATGAACCAGGTGAAGCACTGAGCGCACGACGATATTCTTCTTCAGCTTCATCAAAATTTCCATCATTATAGGCATTATTGCCAGAACGGATATATTCTCTGGTATCTTGAGCCTGAACTGAAAATACTATGACCAACAATAATACAGAAAGACGATATTTCATAAACTTATGAAGTTACTAGACTTTAAAAATATCCTGCTTACTCCACCAGTTACTTTTTTGGTAAGAAAGCAGAAATTCTATCAAAAGAAAAAACATGGCTATAGCCAGGAAATACTGAAAAAAGCTTTCGTATTCACTAAAAGAACGCTGCTCAAATTCTTGCTTTTCTAAGGTATCAATATAATTTCTAAGTGCTTCAATGACTTTTTCGCCATTTTCAATATTATAATACTTTCCATTTCCTGCCGCTGCCAGATTACTCAACATGTTTTCATTGAGCTTTGAAATAACGGTATTGCCTCGTTTGTCTGTTTTATATTTGCTGCCTCTGAAAGAGGTTGGTATAGGTGCGCCTGCATTGGTTCCTACACCAACGGTAAAGATCAAAAGTCCTATATCCGCAGCAGTTTTAGCATGCTCTATAGCGGCTTCATCATGAGTTTCGCCATCTGTGATGATAATTAGGGCTTTATGGTAGTCATTATTCTCTTCATAAGACTGTGTAGCCATTTTTATTGCATCGCCAATAGCAGTACCCTGAGTGGGGAGCATTTCTGTATTGGCTGTTGCTATGAACATGGAGGTTGATGCATAATCTGTAGTCAATGGCATTTGGAGGTAGGCATTGCCTGCAAAAATGATTAGCCCAACACGTTCGCCTTCGAGTTCATCTATCAGTTTTTTGACGAATTTTTTTGCCCGATCAAGACGACTTGGAGGTAAATCCTGAGCCAGCATACTTTTAGATAAATCCAGTGCAATAAACACATCAGAACTCTTTCTTTGTACTTTTTCTTTCTTCATCCCCCATTGTGGATTCGCCCAGGCAATACACAGAAAACTCATAGCCAAGAGTAAAAAGATAAACTTGATCGTGGGCTTATATTTTGAAGCTTGTGGCATCAATTGCCGAACAAGATGATTGTCACCGAATTTATCTAAAAGCCGTTTTCTACGGGAAACTGCCCAGATAAAAACCAGAATAATTACGGGTAAAATGCCTAATGCATAAATATGCTGTATGTGTTCAAATCTAAACATGCTTTATAGCTTCATCACAAGTTTTTCAGTTACAACGGGAAGGTTTGCATGTTCCAGTTGATGTATTTTTTGAGCAATTTGTTGAGGAGTGTCTTCCGGTTTCACTATGCAGGAAGCCTGGAAAACAATATCGCCTTCATCATAAGCTTCATTGACATAATGTATCGTAATGCCTGTCTCCGTTTCATTAGCTGCTCTGACGGCTTCATGTACGTACATTCCATACATCCCTTTCCCGCCATATTTGGGCAATAAAGCCGGATGCAAATTAATTATTCGTCTGGGAAAAGCATCGATGATCGATTGAGGGATCAGCCACAGAAAACCAGCTAATACAATAAAATCTATTTCTGCTTGTCGCAAAACAGGTAAAATAGATTCAGGGCTTCTAAAAGTCTTTTTGTCGAATACCTGTTGTGGGATGTTATGTTCTTTGGCCATATTCAATACAGGCGCATCAGCCTTATTAGACAGGATCAATCCAACTTCAATGTTTGAATGTGTTTTAAAATGTTCTACCAGCCTACGAGCGTTACTGCCGGTGCCTGATGCTAATATGGCTATTTTTTTCACAGTGCAATATTAAAAATTGCTAAGGAATAGAGAAAGGTTTTAAGGAAGTTTTAACTTTAAATGAGTTTTAGTTCGTCATCAGATAAGCCAAGAATATCAGAAATTTCGGCGTTAGTAAAGCCTTTAGTCCGTAATTTTATAATGGAGGCGGTCAGGCGAGTCTCAGAACTGCTTGTCATCTTCTGAATAACTCTCTCTTCAATTTTTCTTTCGATTTTTAAAATCATTTTCTCCTCGATTGTTTTTTTGATTTCCGGTGTCATTTTCTCCTCGATTGTTTTTTTGATTTCCGGTGTCATTTTCTCCTCGATTGT
>JAHDFX010000065.1:4573-28792 GCA_020627965.1 Saprospiraceae bacterium
CGATTGTTTTTTTGATTTCCGGTGTCATTTTCTCCTCGATTGTTTTTTTGATTTCTGGTGTCATTTTCTCCTCGATCGTTTTTCTGATCTCCGGGCCTTGTATCTCTTCGATCAGTTTTTGGATAGTTGCAAAGATATTTTCCACAGCTTTTTCATCAAGAAATGGTCGGTATGCTTCTTTAATGATAACTTTTAAGTCTTCTCCTTCCATTTGTCGTTTGACTTCCAAATATATAGCTTGACTGATGCCCATATGTTTTCTTTTTTCTAAAATGTTATCCAGTTCGTTTTCAAATTTACGTTTTATTGATGATTTTTCAAAGTCGACAAGTCTTATAATAAATTTGATTACATGGTCGATTCTTTTTTTGTCGTAGCCTTGTTTAAATAGGCTGCGAATCAATCTAATATACAGTTCTGTTTTGTGTGTATTATTCAGTTTTTGAGTGTTTAGACCATACCATGCGGTTTCCATGACTATCGAAAATGGATTGGATTTGTCAGCAAAATCATTTGGACTTTTTTCTGCCAATTTATAGGTGCGGAAGTTGTATTGTATTCTAGTCCCAAGATAATCATGTACGTATTTTTTAGGATGAAAAGAAATGCTGTCGTCTGTATAAATGGCTAATGCGGCAATCTTACGCTGGTATTTTTCCAGAATACGATAATAGTAGATGAACATGCGTTCGGCAAAACCTGAATCCCGATAACCTTGAATTTCTATATGTATTAGAATCCAGTTCTCAACACCTTTTTTTGTATAAACTTTAACAAGTTTATCAGCATAGCGTCTGCCACTATTGGAGTTTTGATATAGCTCCGCTAATTCCTTGTCTAGAAATTCAAATCCTTTATCTAGATCGAATTTTTCTATGTCTTCAGGATAGAAGAATTGTATAAAATCGTCAAACAAATCTTCAATGATACCTTTCCAAAGGACATCTTTCGATATTTTGGTACTCATAAGTAGATGAAATTGGTCTTGTCTACTTATAAAGAGCACTCAAAGCGAAAAATTCCATAAATTTTGTTCGACTTTTTTTAGTAAGTCCTAAAGTTTATTCTTCTTTGGGTTCTTCAGAACCCTCATCTTTCTTTTTCGCAGCATTTTCAATTTCTTCCAATTGCTTGACATCATAAGCCCCAAACCATTCTGTGAGCTTATTTCGGGCATTTTCAACCACATCTGCATCAATATAAGCAGTAACCACCATCATAGCTGCCGAAAGCACCATAATATCATCAGTAAAACCAATAATCGGAAGAAGGGGGTCTGGAATTATATCGAATGGAAGTAAAAAATAACCCAGAGCTCCAGTAATGGTTCGCTTTGCCCAGGCTGGTGTTTCCTTGCGTTTAAAGGTATAAAAAAGCAATAAAGCCGGATAGCTAACACCTATACCAATAGACTTTGTTTGCATTTTCAACTTGCGCCAAAGCCAGCTTTCAGAGAAATATTTGACGTATTTATCGTATTCTATTCTGAAATTATCTTTCATATCCTGTCTGTTTATTTGACAATACTTCGTTTCTTTTATCAGGCTTTCAGCCGAATGTGAAGCATTTTCAATATTATAAACGTATTTTTTATGGATTTCGTTTAGAAAAAGGCTTGAAGTACAGTTTACTCGCCTTTTATCAAATTGAAAAATGTAACTGCTCCTTGTAAGACGTTGTTTGTATCAACAACGGGTGCATAATTTATAGGAAATTTTTGAGATTTGATGCTTTTTAGCATTTCATTAACGCTAGCTTCCGCCTGTAGGCTAAATGGATTGGGATTGATGATACTTTTGATCGGGATATTATTTAGGTTGTCAATGTGTCGAATCAATGCCTTACGGATGTCTGCATTGGTAATAATACCCTTCAATTGCATATTTGCATCAACAACCATAACAAAGCCCATATTATAACGCTCAATGGTCTGCAAAACATCTAAAAAAGAAAACTGACCAGTTTGCAGAATGGGAATTTCACCATTGCTCAGCATAAAATCTCTGACCTGATATTTAGACTCAAATCGATCACCTTTCAAATTTAACATAGCTGCGCCCAGATAATCCGACTTGAATAAATAGGAACCTGACACGACTGCTGATACGCCCATATTGCGCAGTATAAAAGAAATTTCAGCATTTACGCCACCATCAACATGTATTTTTTTATTGGGAAACCGACGGGCAAAAGCACGGACTTTTTTGAAATTGACAGCATTAAAACTACCACCACTTTTTCCTGGAGTTGTTGCCATAATGAGTACAAAATCAAAGCGGTCTTTATAAGCCTCAAATACTCCAATATCTGTATCCGAAGTGATGGCTAAGCCCAGTTTTGCATTAATATTCTGTGGAATTTCAAGGTGTTTTTTAAGTGGTTCATACTGAAAGGTTACATAATCAACTGGCGTTGAATGGAGCAGGGGGAAGTATTGTTCCGGCTGATTAGAAATAATGTGCAAATCGACCTGTTTATTCCCAAATTCCCGGATATGCTGAATGTCTTTAAAAACAGTTGGATCATCATTGCAATCTACATGGTACATATCAATACCATGTTCGTCTAGTTCACGAACAATATCCTTCAATTCAGCATCAGGACGAGCATATATGGAAGCCGATATCTTCATGGACAACTTGAAACACTAATGGCATTGGAGTATGTATAACTCAGAAGTAAACAGAGAAATTATTTAGTACCCTTAGCGGTAAATATCATTCCGCTGTATGCACAGAATAAGTATAAGCTTCCATAATCGGATTTGCCAATAATTTTTTACAGGCAGTTTCTACTTTATTCTTAGCAGCTTCTTCTGTTGAGGCTGAAAAAGTCATACGAATATGTTTGCCAATGCGCACATCCTCTACCCCGTCAATGTCCACATTTTTCATATTATTAGAAACCGTTTTACCCTGCGGGTCCAACAATTCCCTCAAAGGCATAATGTCTATTTCTGCAATATATTTCATGATTACTGTTTTAATGCTGCAAAGTTACTCATAGAAATTTAAACATACTCTAATTACAGCCATCAATCTCAACACTAAAAACTGAACCTTGCTCTGTTGAGAAATTATTTTGTAATTCTACAACTTGACCTGCTTTATAATTGACCTCAGTGCCGGTTTCAATTATACCGCCCGATATAATGCTTTCTCCGACCTGATAAGTACCTGGATTGACATAAATATCATTTAGCGTAAGCTCAGCCAAACAATTGGTATTTGCCCAGACAGTATAAGAACGGGCTGGAATTTCAATGCGTATTTGCCCATTATTATCAATTGTAGTTTCTGACTGAAAGGCATTACCAACCAAATCGGTCAGCGCATCACCAGTCATTAGATTTGACGTATTTATAGCATGATCGACAATGAGTGGATTATCAGAAAAATTGATGGCTACAATAACTTCCAAACCAGCAATACCACTAGAAAGCTGGTACAATAAAGTCTTATCTGCTGAGCCCGACATATAATTTGAGCCGTAAGGCGTACTAAAGCGATTCAAATAATCAACACTACTTGAACCCGTAATATAATCCTGCTGAATTTCAATAAGTCGATCAATTGCCGGTTTTAAGAACTGAGTCGGAGCATTGGGGATATTTACCCCATAATAATCTGAATAATAAACTGAAGGCAGACCAATTTGATTATTGGTTAAAATATAGGCATAAGCCAGTATCGGGTCATTTTGTATAGGTTGACCAAAATCCCTGAAATCATGATTGTTGATAAAAGTAATGACATTGAAACCACTGCTTCCGGCTCCATTGACCATTCCTGCATTATACAAGGAACGAAGGTCATAACCTGACCAGTCGCAGGCGTCTTTTATAGAATAACGCAAGGCAAAATCAAAAACCTTGACGCTGATGTCCTCTTGAGTGTCATTATCCATGTTTGCATAAACGCCGTCGATCCAGCTTTGTAAAGCATAAGGATTTCCATCAAAATATTCTCCTGTCACCAAGCTGGGAATTTGTCCGGCATCGTGCATTTCATCCATTAGATCACCAACAAAAGCAGGATCAAAATGCTTGACAGCATCCATACGCAAGCCTCTAATACCGACATCATTCCAAAGCCATTTTGTCCAATTAAAAAGCTCCGTTTGTGTACTTGGTGAAGATTGGTCATAATCATAGAAAAATAACAATGTTTCCCAGTCTCCATCAATGTAAGCCGTGGCTGCATTAGAGGAATTAGGACGGAAATTTTCAAAATTCATAGCCCCTTTTCCGCTAGGCATTTGTGTAAAATCGGTATAGGTCTGATAATCAATTTGATCAACAATATCAGCCGATAAGCTACTACTCCAAAGTCCATACACACGATGGTCGGAATAATCACCATTCGGATTAGTCAGATAGATGTAGAGCATATCTCCGTTTGCATCAAAATCACCCTGATCTAAGGTCACTTTAAATTCATCTACTGTACATCCACTGGCATCTACATTTGCCTGAACGGTGACGCCAGGCGGGGCATCTGTAAAGCCTTGCCCACAGTCACCACCGCCATTAGGTTCTGTTTCGCTGCTGGTGTTGTTTTGTCCTGATCCTGTTACATTAGTCTCTACTCGAAAGGTATATGCCTTGTTATGAAATTGGCTGTCACCCGTTTTTGAACTAACTTTGAAATAATAATCACCTGCTCCATTACCTGTATCTGCACCAAGCGGTAAGACACAACGAAAACGATCAGATGGAAATGGATTTTTAGCGGCATTATAATGAATTGTTATATAGTCTTTTACCGCAGGATTGTTTTCCGGCGTACCGCCATCCCGATGATTGTAAACGACATCGGCTACAGCTTCGATCCCATTAACATTCAGGTTAGAAATAAGCAAGTCAACATCATTGCGGGTACCGAATTGGGTGGCGCCAAGTCCAAATTCGCCGAGATCATAGAGGTCACGTACGTCATACCCATTGCTACAACTGCCAAAGCTAGCTCTCGACATTGGCGGTAACCATACATGTGTGAAACCAGCTTCACCCAGTTCTACTGCCTGATTTTCAAGTGTATTTGCCCAATTATTGCCCGCACAGGTTTTTGGGTAATCCCAATACCAGCCCTGAAGAAGAATATCTTGTGCCTGTACAGACAAGCAAAGCCAAATATGAAAGCAGAAAAGTAGCGTTATTTTTAGCGATAAGCGGTTTTGCATTTTTGTAAAATTTTAGATGTTTTAGGCGATTTTGAGGGTTTGTTAAGTATAATTTTGAAAAAATTGTCTCATTACTAGGTATAAAGTAAGCCTTTTTTATAAAAATGTCATTGTTTTTAAATGCCGAATAAAATATGTCGCAAGGCTTGATTGTTAGCCTTTTTGTTTGTTAATGCACTAGTGTTGAAATAATCTTTTAATGCTGTTTTGACTTACCATATTTATCATACCGAACTTTGTATAGTATTGGTTTAAAAAAGTTAAACAGGCTTTCTTTTAAGCTAATAAAGCCTTACCTTTGCACTGATTTTCAGAAACGCATCAATTACGGTAGTAAATATGTTGAAAAATATAGTAAAAAATCCTGCCTTTCTCGCCTTGTTTGTTGCGCTTTTTCTAGTCGGTGTAACTAATGCACAGGACAAAAAGCACAATCATAGCCATTCCCATTCCAATACTGAGCATAATCATGACCATAGCAGTCATAACCATGATCACAGTAATCATGCTGGACATGACCATAGTGGGCACAATCATGATGCCCATAATCATGGACACGACCATAGCAAGAGTCATGGCGGCGGCGGGCATAGTGAACATGGAGGGAAAGGTGATGACCATAGTCATGGAGACCATGACTATAACGAGACGGTTTTAAATCACATTAATGATGCTAACGAAATCCACCTTCTTGGGCCAATAAGTATTCCACTGCCTTGCATATTAGTTTCTAAAGACAGAGGGGTGGATTTTTGCATGTCTAGCAAATTTCATCACGGACACAATAGTTACAATGGATATGTTGCTTATCATGGCAATGTGAAACGTGTTGATCATACTTCTGATTTTCCTCAGGATAAGCAAGTAGAAGTACACTTTTTAAAAGGGGGCAAGCAAATTACTTATAATGGTAAAACTTACGATCTGGAAGAAGCGAGTGCTTTAAGTGGTATTTCTTCCTGGGCTGACTTCTCAATTTCTAAAGCAGTAGTTGCTATGTTATTAGCAGCAGTTTTATTGTTCTTCATTTTTAGACGTGTAGCACGTCGTTACACTCAGGCACCTAATGAAGCCCCTAAAGGAGTACAAGCTGTATTTGAACCATTGATTGTTTTCTTGACGGATAATGTAATGAAGCCTATCATTGGCCCTAAATACATTAAATATGCCCCATTTTTATTAACATTATTTTTCTTTATTGTCGCATTGAATCTTTTTGGCTTGGTTCCAGGATTCGGTTTTAATGCTTCGGGTAACCTTTCAATAACGCTGACTTTAGCAGTCATTACCCTTTTAGTTTATTTACTTAGTGGAAACAAACATTACTGGGGGCACATGTTATGGATGCCAGGTTTACCTGTACCAATGAAGATATTGATGGGGGTTATTGAAGCAGCATCCAACTTCTTATTGAAGCCTGCTACTTTAATGTTACGTTTATTTGCGAACATTACAGGAGGGCACATCGTAATTTTGAGTTTGATTGGATTGATCTGGGTGTTTGGAGATTATGGAAAGAGCATGGCAGGAGGAGCGCTAGGAGCAGTTGTTTCTACAGCATTTGTACTGTTCATGAATGTGTTAGAGTTGTTGGTTGCTTTCTTACAAGCATTTATCTTCATGACATTGGCTTCTGTGTATATTGGTCAGGCGGTAGAAGAACCGCATCATGAACATCATTAATTTGGAATATACTCTGGTATCAGAGTTTTTATATAATCATTAAAACCATTCTATCATGGGAGCAGGTTTAGGAGCAATCGGTGCTGGTCTTGCAGCTTTAGCAGCAGGTATCGGTGTAGGATTAATCGGTAGCAAAGCCGTTGAGTCTATGGCACGTCAGCCGGAAATGGCTGGTACATTATTTACCAACTCATTGGTTTTAGCAGCACTTGTAGAGGGTGCAGCGATTTTCGCAATCGTTGTAGGTCTACTTGCAGCTGGATAGTCTACTTAAGACTTTAGATCCGGTAAACTGCGGTTGGCATAGTAGCCGGATCTCAATTTGAAAATTCATTTATTTCTAAAATATATTTGCCTGAAAAGGCATAAGAAATTATACATTTAATATGTTTTTCTTACTAGATATTGATTTCTCTCCAATGCGTCCTGAGTTCGGTCTGATCTTCTGGACTGCACTAATTTTTGGAATACTGTTATTTCTATTAGCGAAATATGGTTTAGGACCTATTAGTAGAGGTTTGAAAGCTCGTGGTGATGCAATTGATGATGCTTTGAAATCAGCTGAAACTGCTCGTCAGGAAATGGCTAATCTAACAGCTAAGAACGAAGAGCTATTAGCGGAAGCACGTGAAGAGCGTACAAAAATGCTTCGTGATGCAAAAGACCTGAAAGATCAGATCATCGAAGATGCCAAGAAGCGTGCTGATGATGAGTACCGCAAGAAGGTAGCAAGTGCGATGGAAGAGATCAAGAATCGTGAAATGGAAATGCTTATCAATGTTAAGAACCAGTCTGGTTTGATGGCATTGGGTATTGCAGAAAAAGTCATTCGCAAAGATCTTCAAGGCGATGCAGATCAGGAAGCACTGGTCAATAAATTGATTGAAGAAATCAATATTTAAAGATTATGTCAGTAGAAAGAATAGCTAATCGATACGCAAAATCTTTAGTTGAACTGGCTGTAGAGCAGGGGAAACTAGAAGAGGTGAACAATGATGTTCAGTATATGAAGCAAGTTGCTTCTAATGAAGACTTTCGGTCTGTCATTAAAAGCCCTGTTATAGCACCTGCAAAGAAAACTAAAGTATTTGATGCTTTATTTTCAGGTAAGGTGAGTGACTTAAGTTCTTCCTTTTTGAAAACTGTATTGAAGAAAGGACGGGAAGCCTATTTACCAGAAATTGTCAATGATTTTATTGTACAATATAAAATCATTAACAAAGTTTCTGCAGTGCGCCTGACCTCTGCTCATAAGTTGAAAGAAGAAACCATCAATAAGATATTGGCAAAGTTACATGGTAGTACAACAACAATGGATAACATTGAATTGGATGTACAGGTAGACCCAAGTCTGATCGGTGGCTTCATTCTACAGTACGATGATAAATTATATGATACGAGCATAAAGAGTAAGCTCGTAGAATTGGAAAAAGAATTTAATAAGAATCAATATATCAAAAACTTCTAATCATGGTTGACGTAAAACCTGATGAAATATCAGCGATATTAAAGGAACAAATCTCCGGCTTCAAAACTTCTTCTGATTTAGAGGAAGTAGGTACTGTACTTGAAGTAGGTGATGGTATTGCCCGTGTATATGGGCTCAACAATGCCCGTGCGGGTGAGTTGGTAAAATTTGACAACGAAATTCAGGCAATCGTTCTGAACCTTGAGGAAGATAACGTGGGGGTTGTACTCATGGGAGCTTCTGAGGATATCAAAGAAGGGGATGTAGTACGTCGTACAGGGCGTATCGCTTCTATCGAAGTAGGTGAAGAAATGACAGGACGTGTTGTGAATACGCTTGGAATGCCTATCGATGGTCGTGGCCCTATTGGCGGTAAGAAATTTGAGATGCCATTGGAGCGTAAAGCACCTGGTGTTATCTATCGTCAGCCTGTAAATGAGCCACTACAAACTGGTATCAAAGCAATCGATGCGATGATTCCTATTGGTCGTGGACAACGTGAGTTGATCATTGGTGACCGTCAGACTGGTAAGTCTGCGATTGCTATTGATACAATCATCAATCAAAAAGAATTTCACGAAAGAGGTGAAACTGTTTACTGTATCTATGTAGCAATTGGTCAAAAAGCATCTACTGTAGCACAGGTGGCTAAAGTACTAGAAGAAAAAGGTGCTTTGGATTACACAGTGATTGTTTCAGCTTCTGCTGCGGAACCTGCGCCACTACAATTCTACGCACCATTCGCAGGTGCTGCGATTGGTGAGTACTTCCGTGATACTGGTCGTCCGGCTTTGATTATTTATGATGATTTATCTAAGCAGGCGGTTTCTTACCGTGAGGTATCTCTTCTACTTCGTCGTCCTCCAGGGCGTGAGGCATATCCTGGTGATGTATTCTACCTACACTCTCGTTTATTAGAGCGTGCGGCAAAGATTATCAACAACGACGAAATTGCCAGTAACATGAACGACTTACCAGAGTCATTAAAAGCTTCTGGTTTGGTGAAAGGAGGCGGCTCTTTGACTGCCCTGCCAATCATTGAAACACAGGCGGGTGACGTTTCTGCATATATTCCAACTAACGTAATTTCGATTACAGACGGTCAGATATTCCTGGAATCTAACTTGT
This sequence comes from Saprospiraceae bacterium, assembly GCA_020627965.1. Classification (GTDB taxonomy): domain Bacteria; phylum Bacteroidota; class Bacteroidia; order Chitinophagales; family Saprospiraceae; genus JAHDEO01. Next base: position 14,034 of record JAHDFX010000065.1, read on the forward strand.
TTAATGCTGGTGTACTTCCTGCCATTAACGTAGGTATCTCAGTATCTCGTGTAGGAGGTTCGGCACAGATTAAGTCGATGAAAAAAGTATCTGGTACCTTGAAGCTGGATCAGGCTGAATATCGTGAGCTGGAGGCTTTCGCCAAATTCGGTTCTGACCTTGATGCGGCTACAAAAGCTATATTGGATAAAGGGGCAAGAAACGTAGAAATTTTGAAGCAGCCTCAGTACTCGCCAGTATCGGTAGAAAAACAGGTAGCCATTATTTACCTAGGTACAAAAGGTCTTATTAAAGATGTACCAGTAAATAAAGTTAAGGAATTCGAAGAGATTTTCCTGACTGAAATGGAGCAAAGCCACCCTGATGTATTGAAAACATTCAAATCAGGTAAATTAACTGACGAAGCCATTGATGTAGTAACTAAACTGGCTCAGTCTTTAACAAAGCAGTATAAGTAATTGTGTTAAAGTGTTGAGGTATTGATGTGCTGATGTTGTAAAGCAAAAATAACATTAACACAGCAACACTTCAACACAGCAACACGATATAACACACCATAAAATGGCAGCAAATTTAAAAGAAGTTCGTGAGCGTATCACTTCGATCAAATCGACGAAGCAGATTACAAAAGCTATGAAAATGGTATCGGCAGCTAAGTTGCGTCGTGCCCAACAAGCTATTGTACAGATGCGCCCGTATTCCATCAAGCAAAGCGAAATGCTGACCAACATTGTCTCTAGTCTAGACGGTGAAGTAGAGATCACATATGCAGAAGAGAGAGAGCCTACAAAAGTATTATTGGTGGTAGTTACCTCCAATCGTGGTTTGTGTGGGGCTTTCAATAGCTTTGTTTGCAAAGCAGCAATAAAGCGTGTTGAAGAATATAGTGTACAGCGTGATCAGGGCAAGCTGGATATGATGTTTATCGGTAAGAAGGGATACGATTACTTCAGAAAGCGTTATGAAGGCATTAATTTCCTTACGGATAATATGACCTTATTCTCCGACTTGTCTTTTGAAAATACGGCTGCTATCGCTAGTGAGTTGATGAAGCAGTTTGAAGAAAAAGGGTATGACAAGATTGAGGTTTCATACGGAGAGTTCAAGAATGCTGCTGTTCAGTATTATAAAACAGAGCAATTTTTGCCGATAGAAAAGATAGAAGCAGAAGAAAGTGAAGCGGATAATGCAAATTCATTATTCACTTTCGAGCCATCAGCAGCAGAATTGTTGAAAGACATGGTGCCTTCTATTTTGAAAACGCAATTCCATAAGTATATGCTGGACACACATGCCTCAGAGCACGGTGCCCGTATGACAGCGATGGATAAAGCAACAGAAAACGCAGATGAACTGCTGAAGGAACTTAAAATTGCTTACAATAAAGCCCGTCAGGAAGCGATTACGAAAGAAATTTCTGAGATTGTTGGTGGTGTGGCTGCACTGGAAGGATAAATTGATTTTTAAGCATCTGAAGATGCATTAGCTGATATTAAAGACCTGCCTTTGGCGGGTCTTTTTGTTAATGGTGGTGTTATTGATACTAAAACGGCAATAAGTTGGGGATAATAGCATAAGTTTTAGAAAACTAGTATCTTACCTTGCTATAATTATTTTATAGGATACTTTTATAGAAAAGAAAATAGCACAGTATAAAATATAGAATTAAAACGATGTCATATATAAGAACACTAAAAAACGGTAAACCCCAAGTAATAAAAGACAAAGCTATCTGCCTAATTCTCAAAAATCAAATTCCAAATTATGAAGAATTAATTTCTGCCCTTATAAATAGGCTTGACAAAGAGATTCTTCTGAAAGATGCTAAAGTCTCTAAAGGAGCTTTAAGTAATGTTCATGGTGATTGGTATGAATGGCTACTTGCTATAGCTGGCTGGAATTATTGTGTTGAAAACCTAGATGCTAATGTCCCGCTTTTATTACCAAATGTTAACAGGTATGATGTTGCTAGCCTATATAATACAAAGCTTTATGATTTTATACTAGATCTAAGAAGAAAGGTTGAGGGTGTTTCAAAAGTGAAGTTGATTACTTCCAATCCTGATTTTGTAATAATTAACCGAAAGTCTTTTGATAAAGAGTTTGGTAATCCTAAAAGAATAAAAAAATTAACAATAGAAAACCTTTCATTTTTAAACGAAGCATATAAAACTTTTACGTATAAATGTAATTTCGAAGAAATTGAGGGTTATATTGCTGTTAAGACCTCTTTGCGACCTGATAGAAGATTACAGATACCCCATGAAGGGAGTCTGATGAAAGCTATTTATACACATATTCAAACTAGAGAATGGATTATAAACCCTAAAGGGCTTAAATATTATGCGTTCTCTACCAAAATTTCTGAAGCGGATAGAAATGCTCTGAAAACTGTTGCGACACATTCAATTACGACGGTTTCAAGTTTACCACAAGCTGCTGTAGACGAAGTTTTTGAGGTTAATTCACTTCGACAAGCGGAGCAGGTTTTCCAGTCGATTTTGTGAGTGACTGCGAATTTAATTGTTTCTTTATGGCAAGACCAATAGCTCTCGCTAGTCCCGGAGGAACAGCATTTCCAATTTGTCGCCCTCCACTAACTAAAGTAATCTTATCACGGTTATAACATTTAAAATGCCACTCGAAAGGGAAGTCCTGAAGTCCTGCCATTTCAATAATGTTTAACCCACGATTTTCAAAGGGATGAATATACATTCCTTTTGCAGGGTTGTATGCAGCGGTTCTAATTGTTACAGATGGAAAGTCAGCAATTAACCTCCCGAAAGTATCATTTCCTTGATGTTTTCCATTTTTCCAACAGTTTGGGCGCAATTCCATAGGGAGAACTTTGAAATTTTTACCTTGCTCAATAAAGGTCATTCGATGTACTACTTTTGCAGAACAATTCATTACAGCATAATCATCTCTATCTTTATAGCCACGAGGTAAATTTTCAAAGACTTCTCTAACGGTTTTCCATTTTTTGGGAGAATAGGACGGTTTTTTGTCAAAATTATTTATGAAAACCTCCCAAGCCTTAGAGTTTTTGAAATGAGTTGGCAAAGGAAATGCAGGATAGTCAATATTTTTTATTCCAATAAGAAAAAACCTTTCTCTTCTTTGAGCAACACCATAATCAGCAGCGTTTAGAATAGTATAAGCAATGCCATAACCAGAACCAGCAAAGCTTTCAATCATATATTTGATTACAGACTTGTGTTTACTTTGAGTAATTCCTGCAACATTTTCAAATATAAATGCCTTAGGTGCAATACCTTTTACCATTCGGACAAACTCTAAGAATAAGTCCCCATTTTTTTCATCATCTTGTCCTTTTCTTTTTCCAATATTTGAAAAAGGCTGACATGGAGCACCACCCACGACCAAGGTTGTTTCTCCTTTTTTTAACCCTGCAAGTTTGAGCAACTCATTTACTTCAATATCTCTTATATCTCCGGGTGCTCTAGGTTCTAGTCTTCCGAGATTAAATTTTTCATTCTTATCAAATAATTTCCACTCTGGGCGATTGAATTTGAGCGTTGCTCTACAGTGAGCATCATTTTCGACACATGCAACTGTTTTAAATCCAGCTTGTTCTAATCCAATATCTAGCCCACCTGCTCCTGAAAACAAACTAATAACAGTCAATGGTGGGTTACTATGGTTACTGTCAATGGCTAAGGTGTCAATATATTTTATTCCGGTTTTATTATTTAGCATTGTTGTTGTTTTATCGTATACTGTTGTTGGTTCTGAGATAACATTACTATTTAGATTTAACGGAATTGTAATGTTTTCGCATCCTATTGCAGAAAAACATTGAAGTAAGAAAGCGGCACTAAATGTTCCTCTACTTAATTTACTGTCGATACTAGCTTTAGTTTCATGAACCCCGATGTGTGCTAAATAATCTACTAATTGTTCATGAGTTATATTTCTATCAGTTAACTCTGATTTAAGTAATTGTTTGATTTCCAGTTTCCAGTCAACTTTCATGTGTTGAATAATTGATAAAAATGGTAATTAATATTAACAAAGTTAAAAATATACCGGCGAATATGCAAAAAAAATAGAAAATAACAAAAATAGTAAAAACAAAAAAGTGTAATTCTTGCCATAAAGAAACAAATTCATTTTATGCAACCCTAACCACAAAAAATTGTCATTAGTACGATAATATCTTTATATCACGTTCTAAAACAATTAAAAATGAAAAAATTGCTCTTCATTTCTCTCGCTATGACCCTTTGTTCTTTTCTAATTGCACAGACGGTTGTAAAAATTCCCGCCAATCAAGAACTTGAATTCACTTATCCTGAATACGACCTGTATCGAGTAACACTAAAGAATAAAAGCTTGAAAGGGCTGGATGTTGCTGTACTTTCTAAGGAAAATAACAAGCAGGTCAGAGGTTTTGGATTAGGTATGAAAGGTAAAGTAGATGTTCTGGTAGAGGCTGAAAACAAACTGGTTATTACCAATAAAGCAAACACTGGAGCGAAAGTCAAACTAAAAGGAAAAGAAGAAAAAAGGAAAGCGGAAAAAGGAAAAGTTGTGGTACCACAAGGCGGTTATATCAGTTTTACACTCAGAAATACAAGTGCGAAATCCATACCATTGCTCATTCCATCTGTAATGAATCCAAACCTTTCTCCGTTTTCGAGAAGTGGCGTTGATCTGAAAGTTGGGCAGGAGATCCTGTTTAGAGCCAATGGGAAAAAATATGTCTTGTTGACTGTTGATAATTCGATAAAGGAAGGAGATGAGCTTGATATAAATAAAATATTGAAAGAAAGAAAAGCGGAGTTGGGTTTAAAATAGATAATGACCTATCATTCGGTAAATTTGTTTTTTATGAGAAACGGAAGTATTACACAGAGAAAAGCGTAATTTCGGGTAAAGAAAGTAAATCAACTCATAAAAAATGAAAACAACATCCAAAACAATTATCGGAGCCATTGCAGGAGACGTAATCGGCTCTTTTTATGAACGGAATAACATCAAAACCACTGAGTTTAATCTGTTCGGGCCAATAGCTGACTTTACAGATGATACCGTACTGACGATGGCAGTAGCGGATTGTTTGCTCCATCAAAAAGACTTCTCTAAAACGATCTGGGAATATGGCAGAAAGTATCCGGGACGTGGTTTTGGAGGGCGATTTAAGAATTGGTTGAAGACTGAAAATCCAGAACCTTACAACAGTTTTGGTAATGGTTCGGCTATGCGGGTAAGTCCGGTAGGTTTTGCTTTTGATACGCTGGAAGAGGTTATGGAATCTGCCAAACAAAGTGCAGAAGTCACGCATAATCACCCTGAAGGCATCAAAGGTGCGCAGGCTTTAGCGGTTGCTATCCTATTAGCCCGAAAAGGAAATTCAAAAGAAGAGGTCAGAGGTTTTATTACAAAGAATTTTGAGTATGATCTTGATTTCACGCTTGATGCTATACGTCCGACCTATAAATTTGATGTGACTTGCCAAGGTTCTGTCCCTCAGGCTATTGTTGCATTTTTAGAAAGTACGGATTATGAAAATGCTGTCAGACTGGCAATTTCTATTGGGGGTGACAGTGATACTATTGCCTGTATGGCAGGCGGTATTGCGGCAGCTTATTATGGAGGTGTTCCTACCGAAATAGTGGACTTTGTTATTGCCAGATTGCCGAAGGAATTTATTGAATTATTGAATAAATTTGAAGAAAACATGAATGTCTGAACAAAGAGGAAGAATCATGGGTTACAAAGGTTGTAAGGTATAGTTTCAAATACAAAAATTGAAAAAATGAAAACAATAAAAATTTTAGTTCTTGCGCTGGCGGGCTTTGCATTGGTCGCCTTTGTTGGTAAAGACATGTACAAAACTCATCCTGGTCATGGCTATGAAATAGGCGATATGGCCACCGATTTTTCACTAATGAACATAGATGGTCAGAAAGTGTCTTTAAGTGATTTTGAAAAAGCCAGGGGATATATCATTACGTTCACTTGCAATCATTGCCCTTTCTCTGTTGCCTATGAAGATCGCCTCATCGAGCTGGATCAAAAATATAAAAGCCAGGGATACCCGGTTATTGCTATTAATCCGAACAATCCGGCAAGTTACCCGGAAGACAGCTTTGAAAACATGAAGGTCAGAGCTCAGGAAAAAGGCTTCACTTTCCCTTATATCTTCGATGAAGGACAACATATCTATCCTCAGTATGGTGCGACAAAAACGCCACATATGTTCGTATTGAAGAAAACAAAAGCTGGTAATCGTGTAGAGTACATTGGTGCTATTGACGATAATGTATGGAATGAAGAAGCAGTGAGAACAAGGTATATTGAGCAGGTAGTCGATGCATTATTAGCAGGTAAAGAGCCGCCTTACAGAAAAACAAAAGCGATTGGTTGTTCTATCAAGCGTTAGAAATATTTTTAATGCCGAAAAATTCATTAGTCACTAAATCCTTACCTCACTAGGAGAATACCCAAATTCTTCCAGAAAGCGAGTCGTAAAATAAGAGGCATGAGAAAAGCCAACTTCATAGGCTATTTGAGTAATGGATAATTCGGTATTTTTTAGTAACTCTAAGCCTTTTAACAGGCGAATAGAACGAATAAAAGCGGAAGTAGATCTACCTGTTAGGGCTTTTATCTTACGAAATAATTGTGAACGACTCAGAAAAAGGGATTCGGTCAATTGCATAGGGCCAAAATTAGGATTATTCAGCTCTGCAATAATAACCTCATTCACTCTTCTCAAGAAAACAGATTCAGGGTTGGCTGGCTCTTCTTTTGGAGCAGCAATGCTATATTTTTTCTGTAATTCATGACGAATAGAGATAAGCCCTTTTACTCTTTCTTTAAGTTCTTCTGGATTAAATGGCTTAGAAAGATAAGCATCAGCTTTTTTACGATAAGCTTCTATGCGGCTATTCAATGCAGTTTTAGCGGTCAATAAAATAATAGGGATATGGCTGGTCAGCATATCATGCTTCAGTTCATCACAAACTTGATAACCATCTTTTTCCGGCATCATCACATCGCTGATAATGAGGTCGGGTATCCGTTCTTTCGCCATATGAATACCTTCATCACCATTATAACTTTGCAAAATCACATAGTCGTTTTCAAAAACAGACCTGATGTATTCGTGCATGTCTTTATTGTCTTCGATGAGTAAGAGAACTAGGGCATCTGCATCAATTAATGTATTAGAACGATCAGGTATTAATGGCTGAGAAACGACGCCTTGTTTTCTTTGAGGCTGACCTTTGATGACTTGTGATTCCTGCTGTGCGATTTCTATCGGAATATTGATAATAAATTCAGTGCCTTCACCAAATATAGATTTGACATCAATACTACCTTCCATGAGTTCGACAAGTTCTTTTACTAGTGACAAACCGATTCCTGTCCCTTCATATTCACGTGTATAACTACCGTCAGCCTGATAAAACCGATCAAAAATATAAGGTAATTCTTCTGCTTTAATGCCTTTGCCTGTATCCATAAGATTAATGGTCAGGTTTTTTATCATTTCATCGTCGGTATTTTGGGCAGTCAAACAGCAAACTATTCTGCCTTGCCGATCCGTAAATTTAAAGGCATTTGAAAGTAAATTAAATAGTATTTTTTCAATAGCTGAAGCATCAAATTTTGCAGTGATTTCGTCTATTTCATTGATAAGGTCAAGCTGAATTTGCTGTTGTTTTGCCAAGCCTTGAAAAGCATAAATAATCGACTCGACAAATAAGCTAAGTATACCATAATTTTTATTCAGACTCATTTTCCCGGCTTCCAGCTTACCTATATCCAGTAATTGATTAACAAGTTGTAATAAGCGATCAGCATTACGGTCAATAATACCTGCGTTCATTTGTATGGCAGGTTCTGTAGCTTGTTCCAATATTTGACGTGTAGGTCCTATTATCAGGGTAAGCGGGGTACGAAGTTCATGCGTGATTTGCGAGAAAAAACGAGTTTTTAAAGCCTCCATTTCCTGCAAACGCGCCACTTCTGCTTCTTTCTGCTCTGTTTCGTACTGAGTCTGTAATTCCTGAACATCTTTCCTGCCTGATGCAGAGGTAATCTCATGCTTTAATTCATGAAATCTGATATGATATTCATATGCTGACTTATAATTCTCTAACTCCGCATAAAGTTTATGAATATATCGAAGCATATCTAGCCTGATACCATCATCAATATAGCTATCTGCCGATTTGACAATATCATCGGCCTGGAGCAGATGCGTTAAACCCTGCTCGACATTGCCTTGATAGTAAGCAATCTTGCCTTTTAAAGAAAAAGCTCTCACTTTAAAATCAGCAATTCCTAAGACCTCTGCCTGGGGAGATAATTGGTCTGAATATTTTTGGGCTTCCGCCAATAAGTTTTTATTGGTTTTAGTTTTGTTGGTAGTTGCTTTTATCTTCGTTAATTCACCTATAGCGTACCAGGCTAACATTTTGTACACTGGGATATTTATCGATTCAACGAGTTCAATGGCTTTTTGAGCATGCTCTAAAGCTTCATCAATTTTACTAAGTTTTTTGTAGTTGACACCAATGAGATGATGATTGAGAAACAGGCGTTGAGCATCCCCGTATTTAGCATTAATAACTGCAGCTTTTTTCAATAATTCAATGGCTTTTTCATGGTCATTGTACCACAAAGCCATATTGTGCAAAGAGTTTGCAATGAGGTGCTCTTCACCGACTTTTTTATACAGCTTAATAGCTTTTTGAAAACACTGATTGGCCAAATAGTGTTTAGATAAGGCCTGGTAAGTCACCCCTATACTATCGTATATTCGCCCTTCATGAAGACTTAAATTATTATTTTGAGCTATTTGAAGGCTTTGCTCATATAAAGAAAGCGCTTTATCATAATCAGAATAAAACAAAGAATGAGTATAGCCCATTAACTTGTAAATCTCAATATGTATAGCTGGATCATCTACCCGCTCACTCATGGCTAAAGCTCGCTTTAGACTATCCATACAGGCCTCCGGTTGAGCTTTGTATTGCTCAATGTCAGATTGAAAAATTTCAGACCAAACCAACATGTCCTGACGATTATATTGATTGGCTAATTGCTTCAACTGATCCAGATAAGACTGAGCAAGTTCTGGGTCCATCCCGCCTATCTTCTTATATAAAAGACGGTGTAGTTCCGATAGACGTTCTTCACCCTGAGAGGAAAGATGTACATTGATTTTCTCCGAGTGCATATAACAACAATGTTTTTCACATTAAAATTACGATTAATCTATTGCAAAACAAATTAAACCATAACTTAATAAAGTTTTTTATACCCGGTGTAGAACGGCTATCCAGAAAAATAATATTATATTGTAGACAATTACATTTGAAACGTTTAAATATGGCAAATTATACATTACATATCAATGGCGAAAGCAAAGAAGTTCAGGCCCAGCCTGATACTCCTTTACTTTGGGTTTTACGAGACAATTTAAATTTAGTGGGTACTAAGTATGGCTGTGGTATTGCGCAGTGTGGAGCCTGTACTGTTCATATAGACGGTGAAGCCAGACGAGCCTGCTCTATTCCTGTAAAAACGATTGAAAATCAAAAAATAACAACAATCGAGGGGCTTTCAAAAGATACCAGCCACCCATTGCAGGAAGCTTGGAGGAAACATGATGTACCTCAATGTGGTTATTGTCAGGCCGGACAAATCATGAGTGCAGCTGCCCTGTTGAAATCTAGGCCTAAGCCTACCGATGAAGATATAGATACAGCAATGAATGGTAATCTCTGCCGATGTGGAACCTACACTCGTATCAAAGCAGCGATCAAAACGGCTGCCAAACTCTGACAATGCTTTACACTGGTCGATAAGTCTGATATTACTTGAATGAAAATAGTTTGTCAATCCAGGCATCAGAGAAGCTTTATAAAAAAACGATACGAAGTATTATAAAATAAGAATCATGTCAATTATAAAAACAACACATAACAGACGTTCATTTTTGAAAATAAGTGCAGCCGGAGGTGGTGGAATGTTATTGGGTTTTAGTTGGATAGCAGGTTGTGTATCACCTACAGAAGAAGTAGCAAAAGCCATTCCCGCTGAATGGTTTGATATTAATGCTTTTTTGAAAATTGGAGATACAGGCTTGGTGACGATCATGTCGCCGAATCCGGAAATCGGTCAGAATGTAAAAACCTCTATGCCAATGATTGTCGCAGAAGAACTGGATGTAGCCTGGCGTGATGTGGTTGTAGAACAAGCGGCATTGGGAGAGCAATTCACTCGTCAGGTAGCCGGAGGAAGCCAATCGATCCGTCAGGGCTGGGACAGTCTGCGAATGGCAGGAGCAACAGCACGCCAAATGCTAATGAAAGCTGCTGCGAATCGTTGGAATATAGACTTGAAAGACTGTACAAGTGAAAACGGTATTGTCAGTAATACAAAAAATACCGAAACACTTTCTTATGGAGAACTAGCTGCTGAAGCAGCCAAACTGGAAGTTCCTGAAGAAGTGCCTTTGAAAGAAGTAAAAGATTTCAAAATTATCGGTAAGGACACAGAAAATGTGGATATGGATGCCATTATCAGTGGTCAGCCCTTATTCGGATTGGATACCAAGCGGGAAGGTATGCAATATGCTTGTGTACTCCGTCCACCAGCTTTCGGCCAAACCCTTATCGGTTTTGACGATTCAGTCGCAAAGGGAGTTGAAGGCGTACAGGAGGTTGTCAAGTTTGGCGATAAGGTGGCTGTGCTTGCCAATTCTACTTGGGCTGCTATGCAGGGTAAAAAGGCTTTGAAAGCAAATTGGAAAGACAATAAACCAGAGAATACAGCTCAGCATAATGAGAAAATGCGTGCTCTATTAGACAAAAAGAATAAAGAGCCGAAAAGAAATGATGGTAATGTAAAAAAAGCTTTTGCTGATGCCGACGAAGTAATAGAAAGAACTTATGAAGCACCATTTTTACCTCATAATTGTATGGAGCCTATGAATTTCTTTGCTCATGTAACTGATGAAAAAGTAGAATTGCATGGCCCGGTACAAACACCAGCATGGACAAAAAGCAAAATTGCCAAAATATTAGATAGAAAAGAAGAAGATATTAGTGTTAGTCTTACTCGTATGGGAGGTGGTTTTGGCCGCCGTTTATACGGTGATTTTGCTGAAGAAGCTGCGGAGTTATCTCAATTGAGTAAGAAGCCTGTTCAGGTAGTATTTTCCAGAGAAGATGATATGACAGCAGGTACTTATCGTCCTGCCTCAAAGTATAAATTCAGATTGTCTTTGAAGGATGGAAAGGTTACCGGCTATCATCTTACAGAAGCCTTTATCAATGGAGGTATGTGGGATCCAATTGCTCAAAATTTTCCGGCAGCTTGTATTGAAAATGTGCTGGTTGAAAGTAATCAACTGGAAAGTAATATCACTACCGGCGCCTGGCGTGCGCCTGTCACCAATTTCCTGGCTTTTGCAGAACAGGCTTTTTTCGATGAAGTTGCCCAATATCTGGGCAAAGATGCCGTACAGTTGCGTCTTGACTTATTGGCAAGAGCCAAAGAAAACCCTGTAGGAAAACTGGAATATGAACCAGAAAAACTAGAAGGTGTAATAAAGTTGGCAGCCGAAAAATCTGGTTGGAATAATAAAGCGACGGGTACTCATTTAGGTTTTAGTGCTTATTATTCTCACAATACTTATGTGGCAGAAGTAGCAGAAGTCGTTATGGAAAATAATCAGCCAAAAGTAAAAAAAGTCATCTGTGCTGTAGACTGTGGTATTGTAGTGAATCCAATTGCGGCTAAAAATCAGATAGAAGGCGGAATCATTGACGGAATAGGACATGCCATGTATGGAGATATTTCATTTGAAAACGGCAAACCAAGTCATAGTAATTTCCATCAGTATCGTATGATACGCATGAGCGAAGCGCCAGCCATTGATGTACATTTTGTAAAAAGTGAAAACAAGCCAACCGGATTAGGAGAACCGACTCTGCCCCCTGCCGGAGGAGCTGTTGCTAATGCCATTCATGCTGCTACGGGCAAGCGTATGTATAATCAACCTTTTGTTAAGCAGGTGGATGTATTGGGGTGAAATTAAGCTCTATCCCGCATAGTATATTGAAAAGTAGTGCCTTGATCTACTTTAGACTCAACGGTAATATTGCCTTTGTATTCTTTAATAATTCGTTTACAGGTGGATAAACCTATACCCTGCCCATTGTCGTCTTGTAATCCGGCACGGTCAAATTCATCAAAGATATGAGTTAACTTATCTTCTGCTATACCTATTCCATTATCCTGTATCTTAAACTCATACACTTTATCATTCCTACTCCCAATGACTTTGATTACAGGAGGTTCTTCAGGTTTGCTATACTTGATTGAATTTGAAATAAGGTTCTGAAAAAGCTGTATGAAATCGGATGGATAACCTTTGATAACAGGCAAATGACTATACTTTACGGTTGCTTTTTTATCTTTTATATCCTGCTGAAGATTGGATAAAACCTCCTCAATTATTTGATTCAGATTAACACTGACAATACCTTCATTATCATCTTTTTTAAGCATTGAGGTATTCAGGATGTCGGATATAAGACGGGACATCCGCCCTGTATTCTCCGTAATAAAATCGAGATATTCCAATCCGGCAGCATCTAGTTTACCTGCATATTTATTTTTCAATAAACTAGCAAAACTACGTACAGTGCGCATCGGAGCCTTAAGGTCATGTGAAACGATGTAGGCAAATGACTCCAGTTTTTCATTGGAACTGGTCAGCATTATATTGGCCTCACTCAATTCTTTAGTCCGCGTTTCTACTAAGTTTTCCAGATTTTCATTGAGATTGCTGAGTGCCTGATTGCTTTTACTCAAATCGATGGTCCGTTCTTCCACCATAGTATTCAACCGGCTATTGATATTGGTCATAGAGTGAATTAAAAAACGATAAGCATAAATAAAAACGCCGCAAAGCAATAAGACCAGTAAAATTCCCGGTAAACTGGCTGTTATCACATCCTTTCTGACTGCCGCTGTAAAACCACAAAAACTTTCATCTATCTGGACAATAGCAACAATAGCACCTTGACTATTTTTTATCGGATAAAAGGCAGACAGCCAATGTCCGTTTTTATCATAATATTCTCCGATTTTCCCGCCAGTCTCATACTCATGTAAGTATTTTGATGGCGCATCTTCAAAAGGGTGACGATAGTAAGGATAATCTGAAGAATTAACGCCCAAAACTAATTCATAATTAGAGGAGTCTTCGTTGCAGATATTGCTTTTAAACAGCGTATATACAGGCGTAGGCAGATTATTGACCTCATACGTTTGTTTCAATAATTGGTGTATCTGTTCATATGCCTGATCCGCTTTATTATCGGTAATTCCATCCTTGTCTGTAATTCGACAGGTCAGCTCTTCATGCAGATCACCATCTATCTGAAGACTTAGTGTTCTTGCAATGCCATATAACCTGTCTAATGTATAATTTTCAGCATGATTGAGGCTCTGGCGATAGAAATATCCCATCGCAAAAAACCAAAAAACAAGCATCATGATTATAATAACAGAGAATAAAAACTTACTATATAACTGGTATTTTTTCATGACTTTGGTTCTAGTTTACTGATGATTTTACTTTTCTCGGTTAAAATAACTGTCATCAGTTGTTGTTGGATATGTGCCTATTGTTGCATTACTCAGAACACTTTATCTTTGGTTGCCGAAAATTATATGGAAGGAAGATATTTACATATACTCAAATATGGTAGAAATGTTACACGACAAACCGTCTGTTTGTTGACATTATTCCAGTAATCTCTTGGAAAATGGACATTGGAACCTATTGAGGATAATGTGACAAAAGTAATTTGGAGTGTAGATTTTGAATTTAAGTGCTGGCATTGGTTCAGCTTATTATCAGGTAATTTTCTAAACTCTTTTCAACAGGTTCAGAAAGAAGCACAGGCGTCTTTAAAAAACTTATGTGAAAGCGAAACCTAATAGACTTGACAGTGCCTAATTCCTTTATTACCTTTGCCGAACTAAATTGAGCTTCATTACGTATCAATTAAGGAACGTTCCTAAGTAAATTTTATAAATATTTAAACAAAAAACGACCATGTACAGAACGCACAATTGCGGAGAACTCCGCATGACTCATGTCGGAGAAGAAGTATTGCTCTCCGGCTGGATGAACAAGAACAGAGACTTTGGAGGTATGACATTTATTGATCTTCGAGATCGCTATGGTATTACTCAATTGGTGTTCAACATGGATGATGATGCGGATTTATGTGGAAATGCTCGTAAACTAGGGCGTGAATTTGTGATACAGATTAAAGGAACCGTTCGAGAGCGCAGTAATAAAAACCCGAATATCCCGACTGGCGATATAGAGATCGAAGTATCGGAACTAAATATACTCAATGCCTCAAAAGTGCCGCCTTTTACTATCGAAGACGATACGGATGGAGGTGATGACCTACGTATGAAATATCGTTATCTGGACTTGCGTCGTAAGCCGGTACAGAACAATATTATCTTCCGTAGTCATTTGGCTATTGAAACCAGAAAGCACCTGGCAGGACAGGATTTCGTAGAGGTAGAAACACCGGTATTGATAAAAAGTACACCAGAAGGAGCAAGAGATTTTGTTGTGCCTAGTCGTATGAACAAAGGCTTATTCTATGCCCTGCCACAATCGCCACAGACCTTTAAGCAAATATTAATGGTGGCTGGTTTTGATAAATATTTTCAGATCG
>JAHDFX010000326.1 GCA_020627965.1 Saprospiraceae bacterium
ATAAGACAAAGCCCCAAACATAGCATCATTTCCCCGACTTTCTACCTGTACATTTTTTTGTATAAATGGCAAAATGACCAAAGGCAACACATAACTCAAGTGTATATTATAGGCAGAAAACTTTCCGAGGACTGTCATTTCGTATAATGGAGGTACGAGATAATGAATACTCAAAACAACAAAAAGCAACAGCACGGAAATATGAGATTTTACATAGTTGAATTGCAGACCCTTTGCCATAGCAATGCCTATTATAAAATAGGGTAAAAATTTAGGAAACGCTCTGTACATCAAGCCATAAGCCCATAAAAAATAAAACATACCCAATATACTAAAGGTGAGTACCCAACGTACATTTATACGGCGGCAAAGCCATAATATCAAAGGCAAAAACAAGTAAAACTGCATTTCAATATCCAGCGACCATGCCGGAGAAAGCAACTGAGGATTAGTCTGACAATAAGCCAATAAGGTGATATTGGAAAAGCCCCATTGTAATTGTTCCCACAAACCGTATTCTCCTATTTTATACCAATATCTCCAGCCATGCAGCATGTAGTTCATGACATAAGCCATCAATAAGATCAGCCAATAGATTGGGTAAATTCGCCAGGCACGACTAAGTAGATATATCCAGACACCATTTTTTGCAGGGCGGTATTTATTTTCATACATTTTTGATACCCAATATCCGCTTAGTATAAAAAAAGCATATACGGCTGCATGCCCTATAAAAACATAACGTGTCAGGTGATAACCTACAACAGTAAGCGCAAGAATTAATCTGAATGTACCAGGACCTATTTTCACTTAAAAAGAGTATTTTTGACCGCATAAAAATATCATTATAGATGAGAAAAATAGCAGCAGATTGGATATTTCCGATTAGTCAGTCACCAATTAAAGACGGTGTAATTGTTTTAGACGACAATAATAAGATTGTCAAGCTTGATAAAAAAGCTAATTATCAGCCCGATGAAATGGAAGTATGTGAAGGCGTACTGTGCCCTGGTTTTATCAATACACATTGTCATTTGGAGTTGTCACATATGAAAGGACGAATCAATACTGGTACCGGGTTAATTCCTTTCATTAGCAGTGTCGTGCAGAACAGAGAAGCAACAGATGACATTATCCAGGTTGCTATCGACCAAGCCGATCAGGAGATGTATGATGGCGGTATTGTGGCAGTTGGAGACATTACCAATCAGCAGGATACATTGAAGAAAAAGAGAGAGAGCAAAATTCGCTATTATTCCTTTATTGAAATGTTCGACTTTTTGCAGGACAAAGACGCTGAAGAGACTTTTAATCGTTTTAAAATAGTCTATGATGCAGCAACTGATCTACCAGAAGTAGCTTGTGTACCACATGCACCTTATAGCGTATCAAAAACCTTGTTTCAACTCATTAATAAAACCAATAAATCTTCTGTTCAAACCATCAGTATTCACAATCAGGAAACGCCACCAGAAAATGAACTTTTCCTAAAAGGAACAGGCGGTTTTGTAGATTTCTATGGTGGTTTTAACATTTCTCTGGAGCATTTCAAAGCAACTGGCCAGTCTGCCATTCATTATGCTATCGCCAATATGGACCCACAACATCGTAGCTTATTTGTACACAACACACTCACTACCCGTGAGGATATTCAGGCGGCACAGCACTGGAGTAAAGCAGTTTATTGGGCAACCTGCCCCAATGCAAATCTTTATATTGAAAATCGCTTACCGAATTACCAGGCTTTTATAGATACTGAGGCCTGTATGACTATCGGTACGGATAGCCTGACTTCTAATTGGCAATTAAGCATATTGGAAGAAATGAAAACAATCAGTCGTTATCAGTCTTATGTTTCGTTTGAAACTTTGCTAAAATGGGCTACGCTAAATGGAGCAAAAGCATTAGGTTATGATGATAAGTTGGGAAGCCTGGACATTGGTAAAAGTCCTGGAATTAACTTGCTGAATATTGGAGAAGAGTTGGTTTTGAGTAGAGATACCGAAGTGAAAAGGTTAGTCTAAAACAAAAATCGTCGGATGACAAAAAATGCAATCCGACGATCAAGCTTAAGCTATATGAAGATGATTTACTTCATCTTAAGTTCAAAGCTATCCATAAAATTAGAAGTACAATCTTCCAATTGGAAACCAAAAACTGTAGACACTAATACATTTCCTGGTTGAGAATATAACTCTAAAGTATATTTGGTTCCTCCTGGTAAAGAAAAGCGTGTGCTTTCTGCATTGGAGTTAAAAACAACAGGTGCAGCATCTTCACCTTCCTTAAATGAGTAATTCAGGCTATTTGTACCTTCACAGTAAAAAGCATGGGCAGCCGGAGTGATATATACATCAAACTCTGCGGTGGCGCTTCCTGACACACAAGGTTGAAGTGTAACTTTCTTAATCACAGTAGCCGGATCAGGTGCTAGCGTTCTTGTGATATTAACCTCTTCTGAATCTGTATTTGTTAAGTCATTTAGTTCATATAGTTCACAAGAACTAAACGTGAACAATGCACCAATTGTAAGGATTGTCAATACATTTAATAGTTTCATTTTCTTTTGATGTTTTTAATTTAAATAATTTTAAGGGCTACAATGAGTTTCCCAATTTTCTAACAATGCAACGCAAAATTATTACCATTAATTTTGTAAAGCAAGTTTAAAACTGTCATTTTTAAAACATTATTTTGTCAGACAAATTTTACACATGATTTGTCACGGAAGAAATGAAGGCTAAAACAAGAGCGGTCAGAACAATAAATGGCCTACCAAAAAAAAGTCGTCAGAAAATTTCTACTTTAAAACAGATTGCGTTTGTGTTAATTTGAGGTTATTTCTTTGTCATTTCTTAGCCATACAGCTCGAAAAACACCTGATTGTCATCAAAACCCATTTTTTCCAGACGTTGACGGGCTTCATCGACCATATATTGCCAGCCACAAAGATAAAAATGCGTGTTGGGCTTATCAGGATACAATTCTTCATAAACCTGATGTACATAGCCTGTTCTGCCTTTCCAGTGCTCTTCTCTCGATAAAACAACGGTATAATCAAAATTAGGCTGTTCGGCAGCAAGTTGTTCAAATTCTTCTCGGTAAAGAATGAAAGATTCATGCCTTGTACCAAAAATCAGGTGTATGTTCTGCTGGAGTTTTTGCTCTGCAGCAAAGTCCAGTATCATACTGCGAAATGGGGCTAAACCCGTTCCGGTGCAGATAAAAACCAAGTCATTTTCAATATCCTTTGGCAGACAGAATACGCCATCCGGCCCTTTGAATTTTATTTGATCTCCAACTTTTATTTTCTTGAACAAATATTCAGAAGCTAAGCCGCCTTCGTAATATGCAATACACAATTCTATTACATTGGAGCCTTCTGGACGACTGGCAATAGAATAGCTTCGCCAACGCTTACGCCGCCTTTCATGTATTGGCAAATCCATGGTAATAAATTGTCCGGGGCGAAAGTCAAAACTATCTATATCGGCAATTTCCAGCCAGAAGCGCCAGGTTGTTGGGGTTTGTTGTTCTATTTTTATTAATGTACTATCGTACCAAGTCCACATATGAATTATGATTTATCAAAGGAAAAAGCCACCTTTGTAACATACTCTAAACATCAAAAGTAGAAAAAAGGATTAGCTTGAAGATCATTCATCAATATTTTCCCGACTTAACTAAAGAACAGACCCGCCAGTTTGATATGCTGAGTGAGCTGTATACCGATTGGAATGCTAAGATCAATGTCATTTCCCGCAAGGATATTGACAATCTTTATGAAAGGCATGTACTTCATTCACTGACCATTGCCAAAGTCATTCCATTCCAACCAGAAACAGATATTATCGACTTGGGAACTGGAGGAGGTTTTCCGGGGATTCCTCTCGCTATTCTATTTCCTGATGTTCGTTTTACGCTAATTGACGGAACAAGAAAAAAGCTTCGTGTAGTAGAAGAAATAGCTGAAACTGCTAAGCTAAGCAATGTAACAGTCAAACATGTTCGTGCAGAATATTGTAAAGACAAGGCTGATTTTGTGGTTAGTAGGGCAGTAGCTGCCATCGATAAACTCTGGGACTGGGCAAAACCTCTGCTAAAGGAGGAACAGATTAATGCTCTACCGAATGGACTACTGGCATTAAAAGGAGGAGATATTGAAAATGAATTGAAATTATTGGAAAAACATGAGTACACAGAAACTTTTCCGATACAGGATTACTTTAAAGAAGACTCTTTTCAAGAAAAGTACGTCATATATTTACAAGGCTAATTCACTATACCTATGACGAACACTTTATTAATTCTGGTTATTACCACCTTTGCCGGCATGTTGTTTATTAATGTGTATTTCCGTATTAAGGTCATACAGGTATATCGCAGACTCCGAAAAAATAAAGTATCTGTTGATCTGAAACCTGCCCATCTTTTTGACAAGAAAAAATTAGAGTCTGAAATTATCCCTAAGCACCCGAAACATGCTGCCGACATTCGAATCTTTGTAAATAACATCCGTTTTTCTGTTCGTATGGCTTCTGTTCTTATTTTTCTTATTACACTCTTTGCCGCCATTCTTATGTTCCCTTACTTTTTTGGAGGAGAATAAAGCTTAGAATGTGTTTAAATTTTGGCAAATTCCTAAGAACGTGTTTAAATTTTCCTCAATTGGCTACAAGCGGCAAATTTCCTTCTGAACTGCGTTGCTCTTCGGTCGTGTAGCGAAGGCTATATTCCCTCATCGCGCCTTATTCAAAATAAAATTTGCTCGCTTTCGCTCAATCAGAACAATTTAAACACGTTCTAAAATGAAAAAAGTCCAAACCTCATTTTGAAATTTGAACTTTTTCATTTTTTTATAAATCTTATATATCC
>JAHDFX010000327.1 GCA_020627965.1 Saprospiraceae bacterium
CAGTTTTTTTACTAATTTAAGTAATTTTGCTGACACACTTTTCTGAACACTCCCTCTCGATGCGAAATTTCACATCAGGAATGTGAATCAATTACTTCCGGAGGAAGTCGTAAACGTACCGGCGCCTTTAGTCGCCGCTAGTATCTATGCGTTCGGCGACTAAAGGTGCCGGTACGTTTGACCTGTATCACAGTAATTTGAAATCCACCGCTTTTGCTAACAGGATGTTGACTTCGCAAAAGCGGTAGGTTTCAACCTATCGTGCTATAATAACCACTCACCACTTAACCACTACACAAAATTCATCAGTTTGACGAACAGTCTTTAATTATTGCCCGAAAATCTGTGTTGATCGGTGTACTGAATCCATCTGTTAATTTAACCTTATTTCCGGCCTGTAAAATAACAGTAGATGTTCCATTTACACTACTGCTACAATCCACTTCATTTCCTGCTGCATATACCCCTGTTGATACAGGATCATTTATAGACATAATAGATGGACATGCATTATTGCAGGACAAGTCGTTATTATAATCTTCATAGATTTGAATATTGCTGAAATAAGAATCTCCGACAGCATCTGCATCATCATCGGCGGTTAATACCAGGTAAGTAAAGCTGCCTGTAAAATTAGCGCCAAGCGGTAGAACAAAATGCTCAAAATTACCGCTGCCACTATATATTTGATTGGTATAATCTCCGGCATAGCCCTGGTCACCATATATCACAAAGCGATTAGATGGCGCAAAAGTCAGATCAGTATCAAATGCTATTTCGTGTATCTCTCCCTGTACAGTGCTTTTGAAATCAAATTCCATAACTGTGTAAGGTGTTACTGTGTAGTTGATTGGTATAGCTTTCCAGCCATTGCCTGTTATATAAACGGTCATGCCTTCATCCTGAATAGTAGCTGTTCCGGCATCATTTCCACCAGTATCATAACTGACTACAGCATTGCTAAGATCATACATATCACAGTTTTCCGGGCAATCCGAACAACTAAGACCTCCACAATCTACACCAAGCTCATCTCCATTTTGAATACCATCAGTACAGGTTGGGCAAGCCGAGCAATCTGGTCCACCACAGTCTACTCCTGTTTCGTTTCCGTTTTGAGTACCATCGCTACAGGTCGGGCAAGCCGCACAATCTGGTCCACCACAATCTACGCCAGTCTCATTTCCATTTTGAGTACCATCGCTACAGGTCGGGCAAATATTGGGGCAAGAGCCTCCACAGTCTACACCAGTTTCGTCCCCATTTTGAATACCATCTGTACAGGTAGGGCAAGCTGGACAAATAGAACCACCACAATCTACGCCAGTTTCATCACCATTTTGAATACCATCTGTGCAATTGGATAAACTACCATCGCAAGTTTGGCTACCATCATAATCCTCATAGATCTGTATATTTCTAAAGTACGAATTAGCCGCAGCATTGGCATCATCATCACCACTTAATACCAAATATTGATAAGTAATAGTAGAGGTCAGATTAAGCGGAATAATAAAATGCTCAAAATTACCACTGCCGCTATATATCGGATTTGTGTAATCACCTGCATAGCCTTGATTTCCGTAAACAACAACACGTACATCCGGTTCCACAATCAGATCATTATCTAAACTAATTTCGTGTATTTCACCTTGTGAGGTGCTTTGGAAATCGAATTCTATAACGGTATTGGGCGTAAAAGTATAATTGATCTCCACTGCCTTCCATACATTTCCTTCGATAAATAAAGTAGCTCCGCCATCCTGAACCGTAGCCGTTCCAAAATCCTGACCGGGGTCGTAGGCTAATACATTATTAGCAAAAACAAAGGTCGAACAATCTTCAGGCGGACAATCCGGGCACCCCGATCCCCCACAATCCAAACCAGTTTCGTCTCCATTCATAATGCCATCTGTACAGGTCGGGCAGGCATTGGGGCAAGAGCCACCACAATCTACACCCGTTTCATCTCCGTTCTGTATTCCATCTGCGCATTGGCAGTCGATCAGACAAGTAGCATTGTTCACACGACTCCTAACTAGGTCTCCGGGCTGTTGTCCGAATCCAAAATTAAAATTGATACCTGTACCGGAAACCAGGTGGCAATAACTCATGATCGTACCTCCGTTAGCAGGTAAGGAACCAGCACAACCCTCATCATAACCAGCAGCAGGTCCACAACCGTCGATAGCTGTATTGTTACCATTCCATGCACAGGCATGTGTATGCGGAGAACCGAAGTTATGACCTAATTCATGTGTAAGTACCTCCACATCCCAGGAGTAAGTTGGTACATTGCTAAATGAACCAAAAATACCGCTTACTCCAGTATTCAAACTACTTTGGCAAATTACATCCACGTAAGCTACTCCCCCACCAGACATCGTGTGTAATACATGAACCAAATCGCCATTGGTTCTTCCATAATTTTGATTATTCAGGTCGCCCAGCGGATCATTTGCACTATAAGGAGAAGGGGTATCCCAAATACGCATAAAACTAATATCTGTATTGATACTTTCATTGGCATACAGAATAGCCGTTTGGGCAAATAAGGCATAGACAAAATCTGAGGTAGTGGTAACATTAGAGCTTTTATCCTGATAGAGTGAGTAATCTACTTCCATGTGTATTCTCACACAACCTGCCATGACAGATTGCTGCACAGGGGCTAGTTGAGTAGAAGGAGTGGCGCCTTCAAGTGTAATGGCTTCACAGGAAAAGCCAGGATAGCCATTCAAATCACCGTTTTTGTACAATACATGATAATCGCTATTATCCACTTTCCCTAAGTCGTATTGCTGGTTATCATAATTAATAAACCCTGCAATTTGGTCATTTAAAAAAGATAGACAAACCAAGCTGTTCGGTTCATTTTCCACAGTTCCCCAATAATGAACACCTGTATTGGTATTTACATTTACGCCAGGATTAGAAGCAAGTTCTAAGCGAAAGTCTGAATGAAATATATCTGCCTTTACCAATAATAATTCCTTATTCTGGTTCTCTATTGGAATATTAATACGCAGGTATTTTCCTTGATTGCTTCTGATAGATGTTAGTTGGTTGACATCAATTTGAAAAGCTTGTTTTTGGTCAAGGACAGCATCTGGAATTTTATTTTCCAGTACATTCTGATTCACTTCTGTGAACGGAGAGGAGATTGCAGCACTTTTTATTGCTGTATGTTCTCTGGCAATCTGATTTTTAATGTTTTTTTGTCCGAAAAGAGTTGACGACAGTAATAGTAACAGGCATACTATGCCCATTAAGTTTAGGTTTTTCATAATCACAGTAAGTTTTGATTTTGTATATTTGTTATCTAAATTTAAAAAGATTATTCTAGATTTTAATATCAAAGTATTAATTAAGCAATAACTTTACTTTTACCTGACGAAATTTAAACATGAAACAACAAATTTTACTTTCACTAATTGTATTAACTCTATTTTCAAGTCCTTTGTCTGCCCAATATATGGTCGGAACTCAAGACATTACATTAACAGACCCTAGCCGTCCTGGGACATTTGGAGATCGGGAAATCCAATTCGATGTATATTATCCTTCTGATCAGGGTGGAGCCAATGCTGCTATATCAGCCGGACAATTTCCTTTTATCGTCTTCGGACATGGTTTTGGAATGGCTACTACTGAGTATAGTATTTGGTATGAAACGCTTGCTGCACAAGGCTATATCATTGCTTTACCTAGCACTGAAGGCTCGGTTTTTCCTTTTCCAGATCATGAAGCTTTTGCGCTAGATCTTTCTTTTCTGATCGATAGTTTTCTGGATTTAAATAATGATAATAGTTCATTCTTCTATCAGACCATAAATGGCAAAACTGCTGTCATGGGACATTCTATGGGCGGTGGCTGTTCATGGACTTCAGCAGCAGGCAATTCTAATATTACGACTATGGTAACATTGGCTGCTGCCGAAACAAATAATGTTTCAGCCATTGGCAATGCAGCCAACCTTACTATACCGACCTTAACTATTGCTGGTGCTGCAGATTGTGTGGTGATGGCAGATGGTGCGCCTATTGATATGTATGATAATCTTCCGACTTCTCCCTATCATGCTTTTGTGGATATTATTGGAGCAAGTCATTGTCAATTTGGTATAGCAACTGCTGGTTCTATATGTTTGCTAGGTGAGTTGTGTAGTGATTTTATTCCCATTGCAGATCAGCATGAACAAATGTTGCTTTCTGCCAATAATTGGCTGGATTATTATTTAAAGGATGACTGCGCCGCCTGGTCTGTTTTTCAAAATCATTTGACTACAGGCAATGGTACTTTGCATAATTATATGGAAAAAGGTACGGCACCTAATCCAACTGTTGCTACACCTACTATCACACAGAATGGAAATGTATTGACTGCCAGTGCAGCTTCATCTTATCAATGGTATCTGGATGGGAATCCTATATCTGGTGCTACCGGGCAGTCTTATACTGCTACGACTAATGGTTCTTATACCGTTGAGATCACCGCAGTGAATGGCTGTACGGCTATTTCTGCCCCGTTTTCTGTTATGGTCACTGACACAGATAATCTACAAGCCACGCAGCAATTGAGTATCTATCCGAATCCAGTTAAAGACAGATTATTCATTGATACTAACATTGATAATTTGAATAATTTCACAGTCCAAATTCTGGATACCAATGGTCAATTAGTCCTACAGCAGTTTCTGGAGCATCCGTCTGATAATATTACTGTAAGCCATTTACCGAAAGGTATTTATTTTATCAAAATTGCTTATTTGGACGATGTGTTGGTGGAGAGTTTTGTTAAGTTGTAAATAGACTTGTTACTCTTTCAATACTCCGTATTGATATTGAGAATGCTCCGCATTCGTTTAAGACCTA
>JAHDFX010000328.1 GCA_020627965.1 Saprospiraceae bacterium
AACGAATGAGTCATTACGGGGCTATCGTGTCATAAAACTGTCCGAAGTGTTGATTTCCTTCATTTGAATAAAAGAAAAGGCGCCAGCCCAATTGTAGTAAAACAGTAGGCATATTAATTTAAATCAAGAGTGGCGGGTTAAATTTGTGGATTGGCCTATCCCGGTTTCACGGCTGATATCCACCACAGACTGAGCATTCGGGATCAGGAGCTTCTGGACAATTTGCTCTTTGAACGCCTGACTCTATCTGGCCATTTTGTGCTCCTTTTGGCCGCCCCCCTGCAGTGGATTCTCTCATCAATACAGCAGTCATCTATCCTGACACAGGGGGAAACTGATGAGTTTACGTGCCATCGACTATCTGCCTACAATACGCTTGAGAATATTCATCAGAGATTTATCCAGAATGGTTCCGGAGAGCAGAAGGTTTGGTTGATAGCGACCTGCCTGGGTCTGCTGTCTGGTTATTCAGAGCAAAAATTTTTTATTGTATTAATGTACCAATTGATATTTTTTCTCTTGTATATCAATATATATGAAGGATGTGGTGTAGCCATTATAGTGAGGCTGGCTGTTGAATAGAAAGTGACCCCACTGACTGGTTGCTTGTGATCTGATGATGCGTTCAGACGCTTAACAATATAGTCAGACACCTGCTTACCAAACAAAACCAATTTTTTTGGGTTATATACATTCAGCTCAATTTCAAAATTAGGGAAACATGATTCCATTTCAGACTTAGCCGGATATCGAATTTTCCCCTCTTTTAGTGGAAGGCATTTTACCGCATTGGTAAAATATATATCATCTTCACATCCCGATTCCACAATATCCCGAAGTAAAGCTCCACTTCTTGTGCTCTTGGAAAAAGGCACTTCTGACTCTACACATGCAACCTGGACTGCCGATAGCCCTACGAAAAATGTTGAAACATTCTGACTCTGATGTACTTGAATCAACGGCTCCTGATTATTACACAGCGAGCAGTTTCGGCATTGCTGTATTTCATTCATTCAAGCCCCCAGTCTTCTGCAGTGGAAAGGTTTGCGGTTTTATGAATATATTCCTGAACTATTTCAATTGGTTCTGCTGCATAATTTCCGCTATGAAAATTGAACTGAATCCGGCCGATAAGTGACGACAGCTCCTGATTTCCCTCCATCTGCACTATATCAGAGACATTAACTCCCTGAGAAACAAGAGTATGAAATATTTCTGTTCCGTGATATGGCCTGAACTGAAATACGCTTGTACGAAATCCAATACCAAAGTTTTCGGCAGCATTTTTCAACTCTGATGCCAGCACGAAAGTCTTTTCAAAATCCTCAACTGTTTCGCCAGGAAAACCATAAATGAAGTATCCTTTGACAGGTATACCTGCTTCAATAACCCGAAAAAGATTCAATTTTATTCTTTCCACATCGTGAGTTTTATGTATAGATTTCAATACTCGTGGTGATCCGGATTCAATTCCGGTAAATAACTCCCGGCAGCCACTGTTCCGCAATGTAACGAGCCTTTCTGATGAAACTTTATTAAATGTCATTACGTGAGCCATCGAACGCCACGACAAGTCAGATTTACTGAATACTTCAATGGCATTTTCAATACATCCAGGCCCCTTCAGGAATAAGTCATCAAGGACACGAATTGAGTTGACATCTGGAAAACTATTCTGAATTTCATTAAGTTCTGCAATAAGGCTTTGTGTGCTTCGTTCCCAAATAATAAGATCTTTGTTCAGCGAACGTGCTGCTGCGCAAAAAGCGCAGTTATAGATACAACCTCGACTTGCAACAATATTCGCTTCTATAAAGCCTTTTGGGTGAATAATCGGTTCATTGCTAAAGTAGCTGCGATCCAGCGACAGAGCGGATAAATCCATACAAAAATATGGAGATGATGTATCTACTTTAAAGTATCTGAAATTATTCTGAACTTTGTCAGGTTTTTGTTTTTCTTTCCCGTTTAAAATATCAGGGACAATTAATTCTCCGTCGCCAGATACAACGTCGATATTGCCATCACATACCCAGGAAAAGATTTCCTCATACAATGTTCGGGTTGACAAGCCACCAATAATGACTCTTCTTCTCGGAGTCGCCACAGATTCGACGAATTCTTTCACTAAATTCAGGTTGGTGGTAAAGATGTTAATGGCTATGTTTTCTGGCTTTCGTTCTTCTACTTCTTTTATCAGGCTATTGAAAGGTATTTTATCAGCAACTGCATCCACGAGAGCGACAGAGAAACCTGCTTTACTCACCATAGTAGCAATATAACCAAGCCCAAGAGGAGGGAGGGAATCCTCATCATATCGCGGGTTAAATTCCCTGAACAACGGAGAGTTCACGAGCAACAGGTCTAAGTTTTCCATCAGTATTTCTAAACTACTATTTCATACTAAGGTTTAGAGTTTCAGAAATTCAAAAATAACTTGACATGGTGTAAAAAACCGGTAGTGAGTTAAATGTGTTGCTCATGTAAATGTCAAGCTAAAAACTGCATATAGCATTTTGAAAAACCAGTAATTTTTTTGTGATTTCCCAGTTTGATTCACACAGAAATATACCTTTGACCCACTACCAGTTTCTGAACTGGGCTGCTGATGATGGCAGTGCCGCACGACCCGGCCGATCCTACCCAAGAAAAAATAAGCACGTCAAACCTCTGGCTGACCGGAGGGCTTAAAATTGACGCCATTGCCCGGCTAGCAGGTCTTTAATTCTATCCCACTGGTCATCTCTTAGAACCATTCTAGGCATTTGTTTTTCCTGAAAAAACTGAATATACCCGCAGCAAAACACGGGCAGTTACACTATGAGATTCTAATATTATATCAATCAAAGTCCAGGTTTTTGAATCTAATTCATAACACCCCTGAGTTATTGATAAACCAGGAATATATATGTTGAGTAGTTACGTCTTTTTCCTGAAAATCTTTCCCAACAATATAAAAATACCTACTATTAATATAAAAAAAGCAACAATAGTTGAAATTTCAAAAACGCTACTTAATGCATCATCGCTTATAGCGTACGGATTATAAATACTTCTTGCTAGTCCACCCAAAAAGGGGCTGGCAACCAACGATATAAAAATGCTAAGTAAAAGTTTCCATATATTATTCATTTAACTTACCGGAAAAAACCATACATCAGCTTTCTTATAATCTAAACCACCTAATAAAAGAAATACCCAGTAACTACTGTATTTCGTTAATCGGCTTCCATTCCATAAATCAATATGATCTCCCCGATTGCCAACACCATAGTAGTCTTTAAAAAAGATTATGCCTTTTTTTCCTGAAATATCAGCAAATCCATCTTTCCCTTTAAATTTAGTGGGTTTATTTATTTGGGGTGAAGGTGAAACCTTGTCTAAGGCCTTAGCTAATTCTTCAGCAGCTAATACATGCCCTGATGATTTAGGGTGATACCAGCAATGTCTAACAGGCAGGTTAACAGTGCTTAAACCACTAAGTGTTAAGCAAACCCCCATTCTTATAGCACATTGGTTTTCAAAATTCTTCTTACTGGTTGAAGAACAAGGATAGTCATTCCCTGTGATTGTAGGATGGTTTTTCCATAATTTCTGGAATAAAGCCATGAGCAATAAAACCCTTTATCTACGCAGTCTTTGGCTTACGCCAATCATCGCTACCCGAAGTACCGGCTACAACGTGTTCCATTGTTACTTTTCGATAACTTAATGTAATAGTGACTATTTGAGTATGGTTACTTGTATCATCATTTTGCGCGTGAGGCATTCCAACAGATAAATCCGTTACAATCGCATCCTCTAATAAATGCGTGAAAAAATGCTCTTGTTTTCCATCTATTGAAGTTCTATACCAGTTTAGCTTAACTTCAGGTAGCACTTCCCCTGAAACAACGGAGTTCATAATTAGTGGTATTGCCCTGTTCAAAGAGCAGGTTAGCACTAGTGGGCTATGTACCCATTGTCCTGTAGGTTGACCGCCTTGTGAGTCTGTTGTGACTGATATGCTATGATTGACAGCTTGGATCAGGATTTCATCTTCATGTCCTTCAACGTACACATTGCCGACTGAATCAGCCGTAAAGGCACCTGCTGAAATGTTGCCTTGAGTCTTTCCGGTGATTGATAAATAGCAAGGTGTTGGCATAATATTAACCCTCTTATGGGCATGCGAAGATAAAAGGAAACGGTATTTCATTACAATAATCAAACACTAAAATCCTGAATGGTAAAAAGATTTCTGATTGCTATTTTTCTTAAGTCTGCCAGATTTCAAATTTACATAGTTTTTTCTACGACTTTGTTAATTTTGGCAAACATACTTTCAAACCTGTCAAGTGTTTCAATATTGAAGTAACTATCATCTACCCCAAGAGATACCAGTTTATTCGCTGGTGCAAAATGATTATAATTCTTTCCTAAATATTTGTTGATTTGGAGTATTGTTCTCTGTATTGAGCCATTTAAATCACCTAAGCAAAGATCATTGTGTCCAGAAAATGCTTGTTTGAAGATTTTTATGTAATCTTCTTTGTGGAACAGATCTTCAATATCAGCTTCCTTATATCCATCAACAAACTCATCAAAAAATATAATTTTTTTGTTATGGATGATTTTTTCCCGGACAAGATTATCAATTTTCGATTTACTACCCGGAGCAATAGCAGAATCAAGTAAGCATATAATATTTAAATCATTACCTCTCAGCAATGAAACAAATGTTGAAACTTTTTCTAGCCCGCCTACTGGTACGATTGTAATCTTCTCGCTAATACCTGTTCTTCCACACTGTTCCAACACACTGGACATAACTTGTAAATAGG
>JAHDFX010000066.1 GCA_020627965.1 Saprospiraceae bacterium
AATATTCAAACCCGATAAATCCAGATCGTGAGCACCCCATCGGTTTTCCCAATACACACCAACAGCCAGTGATTTACCATAGAACTTACTACCTGTCGGAATATTACCTACGTACATTTTTTCCGAAGTAGGTAAAGCATATTCGACATCAGTTGGCAAGAAAAATTTCTTTCCATATAGATTAAATCTGCCTTTTAAATACTCAAGTAAGAAGTAATAATTAGCCCAAACCACTCCATTAACCTGATTTTTTTTGATAAAGGATTTTCCATTTCTGATTCGATAAGCAAATGCATATTGACCATTCATTCGGGTATGACAAGCCGATATAGCCTTGAACAAAGCGAATGGGGTGGCATTATCCAACCAATGTTTATCATTATCTGAAAGCAACATACTCGTCACTAAGTTCAGCGGACTGGACACCAATGGTTTGTGATGTGTTTTGGATAATTTAGATATCTTGTTAATCGTCTTCGAGCACACAGGCTTAAAAGCCAAAAACAAAGGCTTAAAACGATTGAAGATCTCCGCCATTTTTTCCAGACCGAATTGCTCAAATTGTGCAGCAGGATTATAAGCTGATGTTTTAATTGCTTCAATCGCTTCTTTACTTTTGATCAATAAGGAATCGCCAGTTGCTTTGTATATGATGTACCGGAAAAACGCCATAGTATCAGTCGGTAAAACACCATACAGGTCGGCTATTTTCACGATAGCTTCTTTGTTCCTGATGTTTTCATTGCCAGTGAAGGTATAGGAAAGCTCATCTACCAGAATAGACAAGATGTCGTTGATTGTTTCTTCCTTCAAAGCCATACCTGATTGTAAGAGATGCAAGCACTTAGCCGTCATTTCTTCAGCAGAATAGGCTTTAATTAATTTGAATGTGAATTTCATGTCTGGAACATCAAGCACCTCACCAGGGATATAAATTTCATCTTGAAACTTACTTCCATAGGTAGAAGCATAATGTCTAACCTGTTCCATCCATAATTTTTCTCTAGAGCTATTGAAAATGGTTTTCCAAGATTTATGAAAGGTCTTATTCAAGCCAAATCCATCCAGATTCTCATTTTTATAAAATCGAATGATCTTCTTTGTAGCCCATAAGGCACCAGATTCTATAATATAGCCTTTCTCCGACACCAAAGCCTGCTCGTCGGATGCTTTAGCTATGACTGCATTGAATAATTGTAGTGTTTTCATGTCTGTATAATTTTTTTTGCGGAAAACCGCAACCTGTCGATGGTCGATGGTTGTTTTAAAAAATGCTCTAAGTTTTCTTACTCCATTACCTATGCATTTTGCTATGCAAAATGAAAAACAAAGTAATTTTCCACTACTGGAAAACAACTATCGACCATCGACTATCGACTAAGTTGCGTTATCCGCAACTTGAATTATATATTAAAATAAGTGAGGAGTAAATTGGTAATAATATAGGAACTCCTTTTACCTATTATTAAATAAGTTCTTTCATTAAATTCTGGCGGGGAGTAAGTTTTTCCAAAAAAAGTATAGGAACTCCTTCTGCCTGAATTATAATAGACTTGTTAAAGGGTAACAAGTCTAATGATATCTCAAAGGTAAAAGGGCAGTGCGCAGTCTTTTTGCGTAGTTTAAAAAAAATAAAATTTCACCAAAATTTTTATTTCTTCGTATTCACTCTATAGCTTATTAAACAGTCTGAAAAAGGAGAAAAACTCATTTTCGTAAACTGAAATCAAAAATTAGTCGAAACATTTTACCATTCAGACAAATTCCATGTATATTACCTTTTTTGAAGCAGCTTTAAAAAAATACAATGACATACGACAGTTTTACGAATAAAGCCCAGCAAGCCATCTACAAGGCACAAGCTATCGGAAAAGAAAATCAACAGCAGTACATTGATACCTCTCACCTGATGAAAGGCATCATTGAAATTGATGAAGAGATCACTGGTCATCAGCTCAGTAAAATGGGGATTGGTATAGAGAAGCTGGGACAACAATTAGATACACTCATCAGTACTCACCCGAAGGTCAAAGGGTCTGAGAAACAATACCTCACCAAAGAAGCAAACGGAGCTATTGCTCAAGCTCAAAAAATAGCTAAAGAACTTGGTGATGAATTTATCTCTCTAGAAATTCTGGTACTTGGTGTTTTGAAAGGAGGCGATACGACAGCTAAGATATTGAAGGAGCTGGGAGCAACGGAAAAAGGCTTTGAAGCAGCCATTAAAGAACTCCGTAAAGGCAGAACGGTTAAAACACAAAGTGATGATAATCAATATAATTCACTAAAGCGTTTTGCCACCAACTTATGCGAAATGGCACGTTCTGGTAAGCTTGATCCTATTATTGGACGTGATGAAGAAATGCGTCGTTTGCTACAAATCCTGTCCCGACGTAAAAAGAATAACCCGATTGTGGTCGGTGAAGCAGGGGTTGGTAAAACTGCCATTGTAGAAGGCATTGCCCGCCGTATTGTCGATCAGGATGTACCGGATAATCTCAAGTCTAAAACCATCTATTCATTGGATATTGCAGCCTTGATTGCTGGTGCAAAATATAAAGGTGAATTTGAAGAACGTTTGAAAGGTGTGATCAAAGAAGTTCAGAATTCAAATGGTGATGTCATTCTTTTTATGGATGAAATCCACACCCTTGTTGGTGCCGGAGGAGGAGGTGGCGCAATGGATGCCGCCAATATTCTAAAACCAGCTTTGGCAAGAGGCGAACTAAGAGCCATCGGTGCAACAACATTGGATGAATATCAGAAATACTTTGAAAAAGATAAAGCACTGGTACGTCGTTTTCAGGTCATACAAATAGATGAACCAAGCGTTGACGATACCATTTCTATACTGCGTGGATTGCGTGAACGCTATGAAACGCACCATAAAGTCCGCATACTCGATGATGCTTTGATCGCAGCAGCAAAGTTATCTGCCCGTTATATCACAGAACGTTCATTGCCGGATAAAGCCATTGACCTGATTGATGAAGCTGCGGCTAAATTGCGGATGGAATTATTATCTGTTCCTGCTGCATTGGATGAACTGATACGTCGTGAAAAGCAATTGGAAATTGAAAAAGCTGCCATTAAGAGAGATAAAGACAAAAAGAAACTGGCAGCCATTGAAAAACAATTAGCCAATGCCCGTGAAGAACGGGAAAGCATGGAAGCCAAATGGCTGGAAGAAAAAGCTATTACAGATACGATTCAGCAATATAAATTGGCCATAGAAGAATTAAGTGTGGAAGCAGATGAAGCGGAGCGTAATAGTGATTATGAGAAAGTAGCTGAGTTGCGCTATGGTCGTATCAAAGAGCAGGAAGAATTGCTCAAAGTAGCCGAAGAAAAGCTGGATAAGTTGGCTCCAGAAAGCCGTCTAACAGATGAAGAAGTAGATGCCGATAATGTTGCAGAAGTAGTAGCAAGCTGGACGGGTATTCCGGTACAAAAAATGATGCAAAGCGATCGTGAAAAACTCCTTAGTCTGGAAGACGAAATACATCAGCGCCTGATCGGCCAGCACGAAGCAGTGGTTGCTGTTTCGGATGCTGTGCGTCGTAGTCGTTCCGGTTTGCAAGATACTGGTAAGCCTATTGGTTCCTTTATTTTCTTAGGACCTACAGGGGTTGGTAAAACGGAGTTAGCCAAAGCACTGGCAGAGGTTTTATTCGATGATGAACATGCGATTACTCGTATTGATATGAGTGAGTTTCAGGAGAAGCATACGGTATCTCGATTAGTGGGTTCGCCTCCGGGCTATATTGGTTATGATGAAGGTGGTCAATTGACAGAAGCCGTTCGTCGTAAGCCTTATTCTATCATTCTTTTGGACGAAATTGAAAAGGCGCATCCTGATGTATTTAATATTCTTTTACAATTGCTGGATGATGGTCGACTGACGGATAATAAAGGCAGGGTAGCCAATTTCAAAAACACCATTGTCATTATGACCTCTAATATGGGCGCACAAGTGATTCTGGATAACTTTGAAGACCTGGAATACATTGATGAACCGGATAAGCGAGAGGAAATCATAGAAGCGACTAAAGAGGAAGTTTTTGAACTGCTGAAAGATGACTTACGTCCTGAATTCCTGAATCGTATTGATGAGCGCATTATGTTTGCTCCGCTGAATCGCGGTGAAATTCGTCAGATACTGGTCTTATTGATGAAGAAAGTCACCAAGATGCTCAAGGAGCAACAAATGGAGATATGGATCAGTGAAAATGCACTCGACCATCTGGCCGACCTGGGTTATAATCCACAATTTGGTGCCCGACCAATGAAGCGGGTATTGCAAAAAGAACTCGTTAATAATCTGTCTAAAGAGCTCCTTCAGGGAACATTCGTTGCTGGCGATACGATTTATGTGGATGTAGATGATAAAGATAATTTAGTCTTTCTGAAGAAGAAACCAGCCAAGAAAGCACCTAAGAAAAAGGAAAAACCAGCTCCGATAGCTAAGAAATCTAGTGGCGGTAGAAAGCGTACCCGTCGTAGTAAAAAAGGCAATGATGATAAGAATGTTGACGAGGAGTTGAAGGGCAATATCTCAGATGTAGAAAAAGCGGCTAAAGATGTGGAGGATGCTGCTGCAAAATTGAAGAAGGAGTAGGAAGTAAATATCGAACCGCAGAATATTGAATGTCGAATGTCGAAGTGTATGAAAATGCTTTGGTATTCGACGTTTTTGCTACCGTTAGTCTGTGAGCGTTCAATGATTAAAGACCCTGGTACGAATGATTGAACGATTCTCCACCCACTTACGTTAATAAAACCATGAAATACACCATAAACAAAGTCCTGCCTAACGTCTCCGAAAAAGACTTGCAAGCCATCATCGCCTTCAGAAAACGCTTTTTCAAACAAGCCTACCCCAATGACGAAATACCAAACTTTGATATTTGGGGTGAAGTCATTGAACAAGCGTATAAAAACAGACGTGGCTTTGCCTTTTATAATGTATTGGCTGATGGACAAGTTGTTGCTAATATCAGGCATATTGAACCAGAAGAAGGCAAAAGAGTATTAATTATAGATCACGACAGGACACATGAAATGAATGGTTTGCATAAAGTGCTATGTAAACATATCAATGCATCAAAAGGAGACAAAGATTCTGCATCGATAGGAAGTAGAAGGGCATTTATGGATAAGGTGTTGGCGGAATGTGATTTCGTAAAAGGCAACCAAACCACTCATGCATCACTGCATCTTGCCGGCCTGAATACTGAGTTATTGGAAAAATGGACACAAACTTTACCGCCTGATATTTCTTGTTCATTCATGAGTGATCCAACAAAAGAAGAATGTGCAGAAATAGCCGAGATCATGACTTTCCTGCTCAATGACATGGAACGACATGACAGAACCATCGACTTCAATATCACGGAGGAAGAACAATACAAAATTATTCAGAGACTTCATGAAAGTGGACATACTATATCGCATCTTGTACTTAGAAATAAGCAGGGAAAAATGATCGGTATATCTGTTGTCATCTACAAACTGGAAAGCTCAAAAATAGGTTGGCAGAAAATGACTGGTATATTACCCGAATACAGACGACAAGGGCTTGCTCGTTTTCTGAAAGCCAGATTATATGAATATATCATTGAAAATGAGCCTGAACTGAAAGTCATCAAAACCGACTATTTTACAGATAATTATAAAATCTCTGCCCTAAATAAGAAAATGGGTATCGAAGAAGATTATCATGAACAACACTGGTATTTTAAACTATGACTATACAAAAAATATCTCCCGACTGGCTAACAGATGAAAATATAGAACGACTGATACAGTTCAAGAAAACTTATCTTCTGCAGTCTAATTCCGAAAGTGACTTACCCAATTTAAGTAACTTGAAAAATGTCATTGAGAAAAGCTATAAAAGCAAGCCTGGCTATGCTTGTTATTTAATATTTGACAAGGAAAAGATCGTTGCCAGAATACATCATTTCCTTAAAGAAGAAAATAAGCTTTATATTTTCATAGAACATCATAAAACCGCAGAAACGCCAGCTCTAAAAGCAATTCTTACAGAGCAAATGCATCGCTTAAAGCATCAAAATCCTATATCAGTACTAGATAGTTCCTGCCTGTTTATCTATGATGTTATAGAAGCCAGCGGATTCCTAAAAGGTAATGAGGTCATCCTTTCCAGATTGATTTTATCCGAAGTAAGTCCGGTCATATTGGAAAATTGGGCAGGTTATTTACCCGAAGGTTTTTATGGTCACTTCGTTGAATCCCTCAATAAACAGGAATCAGAAGAGATCGCTCAGGTGATGAATTTCTTTCTCAATGATATGGAACGTGCAGATCGGAGTATAGATTTTAATGTATCGGCAGAAAGTATCCAGGCTAAGAACAAGGGACATATAGATAGAGGTTCTACCCAACTTCACCTACTCCTAAGAAATCCACAACATCAGCTTATTGGTTTATCTGCTGTTGTCTATAATGCTAAAACTTCCAGTGGAGGCGATCAGCATATGACAGGCATCCTGCCCGAATACAGGAAAAAAGGACTCGCAAAATTCCTCAAAGGAACTATGTATAAATATTTATTGGAACAAGTGCCGGACTTAAAATTTCTACAGACGGGTTCATTTAGTGCTAATTATAAAATGTTGGCACTCAATGAAAAAATTGGTTTTCAAGAAACTGAACGCCTGCAAGAATGGTATTATTATTCAGGTAAACCCAATAACATAAAGTAGATTTTGGCACGTTAATAGCTACCTTCGCAGCGGAAAATCATGTGACTCATTTTGAATTTTCCGTTTCTACAATGAGTGGAATAAACCGCTTTGTTAAAATAGTCATTATGTATACCTAAGTGTACTTAGGTTAAAAAAATGTAATAAAATTTATAAGAACATGAAAAAATTAACGCTTTTCGCATTGTTAATGTGCTTTACTGTCTCAGCAGCTTTTGCTCAATTCATTCAGGAAAACATCCAAAGTTTTAGCAAGGGTTCTCACAACGCCTTGTCTATGGAGCTACCTAAGACTAACCTAAAAGACACGCAGAAAGCCTGGGAAAAATTTGCAAGTAAAAATCTAAAGGGTAAAACTAAATTCGACAAAAAATCAGGTGAATGTTTTACTGATAATGCTATCATGAAGTCGATGAGCAACAACGATTTCGATGTATACGCAAGAGTAACCGCTAGTGGTGCCAATACAATTATCACGATCTGGTACGACTTAGGCGGTGCTTACCTGACTTCCGATCAACATCCGACTGAATTCAAGGCGATGGAAAAAATGATGTATACATTTGCTCTGAGCGTTTCTCGTGATATATTGGAAGATCAGATTAAAGATGAAGAAAAAGCTTTAAAAAAGTTGGAAGGTGATCTGAAGAAGCTAGGTAAAGACAAAGAAGGTTATGAAAAAGACATCGAAAAAGCTAAAGCAACGATCATCGAACGTGAAAGTAATATCGATCAAAATATAGTAGATCAGGAAAACAAAAAAGGCGAGATTAAGGCGCAACAGGGCGTTATTGAAACCTTGAAGCAGAAAGTATCTGATCTGAACTAATTATTTCCCCTTCATCGTATTAAAAGGCGAGCCGCCTGGCATTTTTTTGAATGTTAGGCGGCTTTTTTTATCTCAAACCCATTATCGGTCTAGTCCTAGCCATTTTTCTTCTAGTTTTGCGAGGAGAGTGCTTGCCTTGTCGTTTTTAAAAGGTATTTTTCCTTCCTCCCAATACCCTTTTACTTTAATATTTTGCTCTTCTAAATATTTCATAAATTTGAGTCGAAAGTTTTCCGTTTTGAACCTATAGAAATATTCTCCTATGGCTTCTCGATTCCATGGTTCATTCTTTTTTTTCTTCTTTATTTCATTATATGTTTTATAGTCTTTTATTAGCTCTATACAGTAACCTATATATCCTATCAGAGTAAATGATAATGTAAATCCAATCATAATAAAAGTAGAAATTACTGGACTTTTATATGCAAAAACGAAAAACAATGCAACAATACAAATAGCAAAAAAAAATGTAAATTGCTTTTTGCTTATTTGCTTCATTTTTAGACTCCTGAGTGATTCTTTCAATTCTACATAATCTTTAAACTTAAATAATTCTTTTTTTATTATTGGAGCTATTAAAGCTAAATCTATAATTGCCAACAGAAATAAAAGTAGTATATATATTAAGACAAACGGAATGAGTAAATGGACAAAAATGTTTTTTATTTCATGAGAAAGGTCATAAAAAACTTTAGGAATTGAGAATGTTAGAGCGAAAAAAGTTAGCCAAGGATTTGAATTAAAAATGAAAAAAAAAAACTGTCTTAGAAACAGAAGCTCCTGGATTGGGAAATAATTGGCTGAATAAAATAATTGCTAACGTGTATAATATGAGAACGCGCATCAAAAGAACTAATCCTGCCATTTTTTTATCCCTTATATATATATAATTAGTAACTGAAGATAAGGTTATAAGGAATAGACCAAGCATGGGAGATACAAAAAATAAAAAGGAAAGACCTATAAACGACATGATATAAAATATGTATATCTTTCTTAAATTTATGTAAACTCTTTTGAAGGCATCAGAATATTTTAGTGGTGTAATAATAGTTGCTTTTTCTTGCAAAAAATTAAGTTGAGGTTTTTTTCTAAAATAATCGATAATTTTCTTATCAAGATTATTGCTCAATTCAGGAAAATATTTGCATGAATTTATTGCTGTTTCAGATATCCAGTCATTATTCATGTCAAATGCAGGAATTATAATTTTATCTACTTCCTCAGGCGCAATAATTCCTGTGGCTTCTATAATAAGTTTTGTTTCTAAGAGATTAGTTTGATTTTTATTTGTCGGTATTTTACTTAGAATAAATTCCTCAAATTCATTTTGAAAATCTACAAGGCATTCTTTTCTACTGCGGAAAGCCTCAATAAGAAACCTGAGGCAGTGCATAGATTGAACATAGATATTACTATTGTCTTCACTTAAATCCAAGTTTCCGTCTCTAATTTTCTTAATTTCTTGCCAACAGAAATTGGCTATTTCTTTTGCAGCTTCATAGGGTGCTATTTCACAATATAAAACCAGAGCATCTCGCCATCTCGAATCATGAGGAATAGCAACTTTGGGAATTGAATCGGACTTTGATAAAAGCCTTTTTGAAACGAAATATTCATTGAACCTTCTGTGAACAAAACTAAATGTACCGAGCCTTCCCCTTCCTACGCGAGCAATTCTTGCGTATTCCAATATTGTGATAATTTCATCAACTTTTTTTGATGGAAGCAGTTCTTTAATATCTTTTATTGGCATTTCAAGTCCATAAAGATAACTTTGAAACATCATGGATGATACTGATTCTGCAAAATCTAAAACTTCTTGTATTGATATTTTACTTTCAATAATTTTTTCCTCACAAACCTTGAGTCTTCTGTAGATAATATCTTCATATAGTTCTGCTTGATTATTGGGTAAACGATTATCATTTTCACTGGCATAATTTGCAATAAGCGAGTTAGCGAAAGGGTTTCTTGCTACAGGAATTAACTCTTTTTGCTTGTTGAAAAGTTTTCGTACCAATTCCTCATTTATATTGATTGACTTCCTGAGTGTAGTCGAAATTTTTTCGTCAGTAAAAGGGCGTATAATTAGCTTTGTTTTTGCTACAAACTTATTTGTTGGTCGTCTAAAAAATCTTGAAGATAGTATACCCCTTGAGTTATTTGCACCCGCCAAGGTGTAATAAATTACTTCAGAAAGTTTATCTATAAGCCAAGAATTTTCTTTCTCATCTAAGACCATAGGGATTTCATCAAAAGAATCTAAAATGATGAAGAGCCTACCAGTTTCCATCATTTTGTCAAAATACTTTTTGAGAAATTGGTCTGCAAAAACATCCTTTCCTTTTAATTGAGTTAATATAAATTTGTAGAGTTGTTCTGAAGTAGGAGGATTGGATTCGGACCACTTTTTTTTAATATACCATTCCTTTAAATTTATGTACACAGGAACTTTTCCTGTTTTATGTACTTCGTTTAATAGGTCTTTACATAATTTCCTTAGAGCTACACTTTTCCCTGATCCCGGATCACCTAATACCAGAAATACCTTTGTATCATGATCATTCTTTATAGCTTTTAAGAGATCAGTAATTTTCTTTTTACTACCATTATTTCGTCTAGATTCTACTTCGGCATCAAGTGGTGTAAAAGAGTCAGCACTCCAGTTAGTTTCTAAATCTAAATCATCTATAGTTTTTCTAACTACTCGACAATATCTTTCAAGACTACTTTTGTAATTTTTTTCTGGAAAGTCTTTCTCAACATCTACAGTATGTATAATCATAGCGGTTTTATCCCGCATCATGTAATTGATCCAGATAATAACTAAGGCTAATAATGCAAGGGAGAAGTAAGGAGAGGCTTCTGGTACAATTTTTAGTTGGCTATAATAATCAGGAAAGTATTTCGATAATGAAGCATCAATAAATCGCTGTATATATTTCCCCCATTCTGGAAATGTCACTGCAGCAGCCATAATAGCTAGTGAGTACAAGCGGATTCGATTTTTACCATGGTCTTTTGGTCGCCAAACTAGCCTGGTAATCAAAAGGAAAATAATAATAAATGATGCTATTCCAATTGCTGCTATATTGCCACCTACAAAATAAGTGACAAGAATAGTGAAAACGCATACTATCAGAGAAAACAATAATAGCTTTCTACGTTCAGAAAGGTTAGAAAAGAGTTGGCTCATAGTTCTTTAGGTTAAAAGTAGCGATTTCTTTCTTGTAACGACGATATCAGTGGGAAAAAGGTAGTGGGTAGGTAAAAGCTACACCCTCACCTTCATCCCCTCAAAAATTTGCTTTTTAGTCAACACTTCAATCAGCGTATAAGTATCCTGCGTAAAATTATGTGTTCCGCTTAACCACTTGGTAATTTCGGAAGGATGCTTCCCCAATAATTCAGCAAATTCTGACTTACTTAGATTCAATTCCTGACGGATGTCATCTATGCGTGCAGCTACACGCATCTTGGCGATAACTTGTTCACGTTCTATTAAGTCACGTTCAGTAAGATTCTGTCTGTAGGGGTTGGTGTATATTTTATTCTTCATCGTAGCCAAATTTTAATTCACCTTCAAAATCTTTTCCAAGATTAATCAATCGTATATCCTTATCTTTTTGTTTATTATAAATAGCATTAGATATAGTTTTAACGATTTCAGCTTGTCGAGTCAAGTTTTCATCTTCTTGATAAGCACGAATGTCTTTAGATTTCTCACCACCGCCACCAATAACAACTAAATCCATCCCATAACGAATACAGTACAAGCGAAGTTTAGAATCAGGTGTGTCGTATAAAGCACAAACCAAATCTCCAGGTTTTCCTTCATGGAGTTTAAAAAAATGCTCTCGTGCTCCCATTTCATGCCCGATAGCGTATAGTCTATTATCTATATTTCGGAGTTGTGTTTTATGCAAATCCACGTTTTTTTTCCAAAAAACATCATATAAATAAGCATCGAACTCCTCCCAGTAGACTTGATAAATGGAGCATTCATCACCAGATAGTTCTTCGTCTTTAACTAATTCAAATTTCACTTTTAGGTTAATTTTTTTGACAAAAATACAGTAACTTAGCCTAATTATCAATGTTTAATAAGAAAAACTTATTCTCAAAAAGAAAAACACAGGTTAAATGGATAAAACAACCAGATA
The DNA here is from genome assembly GCA_020627965.1 of Saprospiraceae bacterium. GTDB lineage: Bacteria > Bacteroidota > Bacteroidia > Chitinophagales > Saprospiraceae > JAHDEO01. The sequence continues at coordinate 11,724 of JAHDFX010000066.1, forward strand.
CCAGACAATAATTCTAGAAATGATCGGGGATATGGAAGGCATTAAGTATTCCAATGAGCCGGAACTAGACACCAAGCTTGTCATAGACAAAAAAAATCACCGATATATTGTCGTTACGACAGGCTGGAAAGCAAATGGGGAATACATTCATAATTGTTCGATACATATTGAAATTATCAATGAAAAATTATGGTTTCATCGTAATATGACCGATATAGATTTTGGTAAAAAACTTGTGTATAAAGGCGTGCCTCCAAGCGATATTGTAGCACCCAAAATGCGTGGATTTTCAGATTATGCAGCAGCTTAATTGTTATTAAGTATAAAATCGGGGAGATCATTCAATTTACAACTTCCCTCCATCCCCCGTATAAGGAGACCAGTCCGTAATATGCTCCCGCTCATTATAATCCTGATCTTCCTCGTCAAACTCATCTTCTACTCTGTCTTCCTGGCGATCTGTATCAGCTAGAGCTACAGGCGCAACGACTGTCGCTTCGTCCTCTTCCGCTTCTTCTTCCGAAGCTGGATTTTCCTTAGCGTAAATACCGTCATACATAGCATTCACACTTCCTAAAGCAAACAGGCGAGTACCCAGTCGGAAAAACATGGTCAGTGTTTGAATAATCAGCATGATAAGAATAGCAGAAGTACTAGCCATACCAATCTTACCCGCTAAAAACCAGTAAAGTACATAAATACCCACCAACAAGACTATGTCCAATAAGTATGCAAAATAAGTACGGAAGAAATATCGAATACACATAAACTCAGCCTTAAAAAACTCTTCGATAACCAGCCAGTTACCATGCTTGACCAAACGCACTTTCGTGTAATCGCCTACCATAGCCAGAAAAGTCGCCAAAATGAGGTGAATGGGAATAACGATTTTGGCAGCATTGATAATTGGTGTTTCTGTACGTAAATTATCCCAACTTCCCCCCAGCACTATGAAAAAAGCTACCCCGTATACAATACCTGCCAAGACGCCCTGAAACAGCAGTAACCAGGCAAACAAACGGAAAAAACGCCAAAAATATCGGGTACAATTACCCCAAAATTCCTGAAAACTGAATTTCTGACCGATCTGATCGTAAGCCTTTACAATGCCACCACTCATAAATACATAAAACAGCAAAAACAAAGGTGCCATCCAAAATAACTGCCCGAGTATACCCGATAATTTATCGCCATGTACATTCCTAAAATCAGAAAAAACAGTATGGTCGTATTCTGGCAATAACTTTTGTAATTCCAATGATTGCCCAATAGAGTTTTGCATCACATTGGCAAAAGGAACGGCTACTGTGGCTGCCAATACAAAAATCAGCAGGAAGATCAGCAACCACATTTTGAATAAACGAAAGGTATCCCAAATACCTCGAAAAAATATAGCTATAGGATTCATATTATTATATTAAGAAGAGAGACCACCTTCGGCTGAGAGAGGCGAGATCATGCTTTCAGCATTGAGAGAAAAAGTCTTTTCTTCCAGCTTCTCTCAATGCCATTAGGCATGGTCTCTCTTCTCTCAGTATCGATACGGTCTCTCTTCTGATTTTTATCAGAAAAAGAAAAACATGGACTGCAATACATTTTGCGCCCAAAAAAGCACCTTAGTCGCCCATTTTTTGATTGGCGTATCGTCTGGTTCTTTAGTAATACTATTATTATTAAAATTAAGGTCCATATAGATTTTCTGTTCCGGATCAACATGCGCCCAGGTGACTTTATCAGGGCGCTCATAGCGCAACTCAAAATTACGAGATTTACCATCCCATTTTTCCAGCACTTCATCGCCATTATCAAAATGAACTAGTATATCTACTGGCATCATCATTTCTCCCAACCTTTGTACGACAACTCTAGATTTATATATCTCGTCTTCAGCATTTTCTTCTTCAGTTTCTTTTTCGTCTTCCGGGGCTGCCCATTCCTTTTCTCCTTCCTTATCAAATATACCAACAGGCTCACCAGCAACACGATTACTAATGGAAGCTAATTTATAATCACAAACTTCGGTACCATACAATACCTGATCAAAAAACCAGTTCATATCATCGCCAAATTTATCGCCATGCTCTCTGAGTACTACTTCATTCACCACATCAATAAAATCCTGTCCACAAGGATGACGGAATTTCCAGCGCTCGAAATAGGTTTTCATGATGTTATCCATCGTCGTAGTGCCGACCATACGTTTGAGCATCTCCAGCCAGGCACCTGTTTTGCCGTAGGCAATATCGCCATAACCACCAAATTTGAACTCCCAGCCAGGAGTAGCACAAGGTGCGACACTCGGGTTTTTCATGCCCGTATAGCGAAGGCGAGAATCCTCTTTATCTCCCGTATGATAACCACCAACATCAGTCGTAGAAGTTTTTTCTCCATAGTAGTGATCCATAATGGCATTTTCATAATAAGTTGTAAAACCCTCATCCAGCCAGGCTTCTTCCTGCTCATTAGTCGCCACTAATTGCATAAAATATTGATGTACAAACTCATGCACTGTAACGGTCTCAATTTGTCTGATACCTTCATGAATAGTAAAGCCAGGAACTCCAGTAATCAGCGTTGGATACTCCATCCCACTTGAACCAATCCCGTATAAAGGTGGATCAACAATGGTCAAAGTTTTATAAGGATAATCTCCAACATGTTTTGCCAGATATTCCATCGAATTTTTCACAGAACCCAGATATTTGTCAGCGTTATGCTCATGTTCTGGCTGTATCATCAGCTTAATATCTACTCTATTCCATTTATCTTCAATAACCGTAAAATCGGGGGAAGCGGTCCAGGCAAAATCAATGACATCTTCGGCCCGATAAGTTACCGTCTTGGTACCATCTCCGTTTGATTTTTCATCTTTCAATACACCAGAAGCACCAACGACAAATCCTTCAGGTACCGTCAGATCAACATTATACACACCAAAATCAGCAAAAAACTCTGTACTGGCATGAAACTGATGGCAATTCCATTGCCCTTCTGTAGCATATCTTTCTCCGGCTTCTTCGTATACGCCAATCTTCGGAAACCATTGTACAACAAAGTAATAATCATCTCCCGCAAAGCCTGTACGGGCAATAATACGAGGAAGTTTAGAAATGAAATCTATATCAAAATTAGCTGAAGCGCCAGGTCTGATGGGTTCTTCCAATGTAACACTAATCACCGTTTGGTCGTCTTCATTATCGTCGTCCGGATGAATAAACTTAATGTTTTCAGTGAGATCATTCCCATTTTCATCTATTATTTTGGTGACATCTACCCAGCCCCAGCCTAATTCATCATCTGGCAAACGACCAAAACGAGCACCACTTCTCAGAAAAGTGGATTTCGTATTCTTAAAGGCATTAAGGTATAAATGGAATTGTAACTCCGTGATTACATCAGGGGAGTCATTCCGCCAATTGAGCCTTTCCTTACAGGTCAATGTTTTTTTAGCTGTATCCAGTTTAACAGATATGTCATAATTGGCAATGCGTGGACTGAGGTTAGTTGCCCAGGCAGGCGTTTGTGCATATACGGCAAGGCTTGTTAGCAGCAATAATATGCAAGTAATTAAGTGCTTCATCTATTTTTTTTATAACGGATGAAGTTACAAAATTTGATTGAATTAAGGTGTTATTTAAAAAAGAGAGAAAACAAAATTATTTTTTTAGTATAAATAATTTTAGAAATTGTTTATTTATTAATTCAATAATACTACATTTGCAATACACAATAGAACACTTTTACCTTATTTGTTCCAACAGAATAAGTAATTTAGAGGTACACGTTTTCTATTGATGTCCCCAAATAGAGAATAAAACTGCAAACCTAACTTAATTATGCTGGTACAAACACTCAAAATGAGCATGGTATCTTTACTATGCACACTAACCACTTTATGCTTCCCCGAATCTCTTTCTGCTAATATTATTGCTAATCCTTACCAAGTTTGTGAATTGTCTACAACAATGCGTGAATCATCAGGACTAGTGGCTTATGGTCGGGAAACTTTCTGGACCATCAATGATGGTGGGAATGGCCCCAGATTACATGCTGCGGATACAAGCGGCAGTGTTTTTCGAACAATCCAGCTATTAAATGGTAATAATTATGACTGGGAAGATATGACCATTGATGATGATGGAAATATCTATATAGCTGATATAGGAGACAAAAATGCAGTATACTCGCCTAGCGGTGCCTATGATGATTTATCAATTTACAAAATCCCTAACCCGGATTATCATTGCAACACTTTTGTCAGTGCTGAAATTATTAGTTTTCGTTTTCCTGCAAGTGGAGAGGTCGATAATGCCGAAGGGATGTTTTATCATGACGGTTATCTTTATTTAGTAACAAAAAACGGTGCTTCAGGCAATGAATGGCATGCAGGACAAGCGCTTTTATATCGGGTTCCTGCACAGCCTTCTGCCAGCCAGTATATAGCCCAATATGTAACCTCGCTTGATATTAATCCGAATGGTGGGAGTTATTACAAGGTAGGCGGAGCTGCTCTTAGTCCTGATGGAGAATTACTGGCACTTATTGGAGAAAGTAGAATGTGGGTGATTAGTGATTTTACGGACGGAGTCTTTTTTGATGGCAATGTTAGCGTTATTAATTTTGGAACGACTTTGCAGCGGGAGTCTGTAGCTTTTGTTGGTAATCGGGAAATCTATATTACAGATGAAGATGAATCGGCAGCCGACCCTACCGATGGTTTTCTTGGTTATTTGGATATATGCCCTCATTTGAATCTGGATAATGTCTGCGATCAGGCTTTTAATGTGGCACGTTCTCGCACGAGTATTTATTACAATACTGCTCAGGAAAATTCAAATGGTCAGGTTACGAATAATTCCAATACGGTCAGTCTTGGTGCCAATCAGTTGTCAGGTTTCCGTTTTGATTATATCAATATTCCGCAAGGGGCTAAAATTACGAATGCTTATATTCAGTTTAATTCCGGTACTACTCAATCTATTAACACCAACCTGACTATTTATGGCGAAGCAACTGCTGATGCCAATGTATTTGTAACATCAACACAAAACATAGCTAATCGCCAACGAACCCAGCACAGTGTAGGCTGGCAGCCAGCTAGTTGGGTAGTCAATAATGCTAAGCAAGCCCAACGTAGCCCGGATATCAGTTCGATTATCCAGGAAATTATCAGCCACAACAATTGGAACAATTTTAATGCAATGGCTTTTATCGTGGAAGGTACAGGTAGTCGTACGGTAAAGACAGAAAGCAACTGTAATCTTTCTAACCCGGAATTGATTATTGATTACTATATGCCGCTTGAATTGAATGTTAATGTATGGTTGGAAGGAGCCTATAATACTTCGACCAACTCCATGAGTACAGCCATGAATACGGCACAAAATATACTGCCAGGACAAGATACTCCTAAAGGGCAGCCTTACTATGGTACGCCCTGGAATCACAATAGTACAGAAGGTTTATATTATCATGATGGGAATTATGCTAATAATGTAGTTGACTGGTTGTTGGTTTCATTACGTACAGGCATACAGGCGAATACAACTGTAGCTAAAACGGCTGTACTACTAAAATCAAACGGAACTATAGAGGAAGTGATTCCATTACCACTTTCAGAATACACAACCGGGAGTTATTACATTGTGATAGAGCATAGGAATCATATGGGTATCATGTCTTCAACACCCGTCAATATCAATAATGGCTTACTTTACTATAGTTTTAAAAATACGAACTCATATAAAAACTCTACCAGTTCAGGTCAAAAACAACTGGAACCTGGAATATGGGGCATGTTTGGTGGTGATGCTAACCAGGCAGGAGATATAGGTAGTTATGATATTAATGCCAATGATAAGATCATGTATTCAGGCACAACGGGTTCGTTTTATATTTATTCTAATGCAGATTTTAATTTGGATGGAGATGTGAATGGTGCCGATAAAGAAATCTGGCAACCCAATCTGGGAACGTCTTCAATTGTACCCAAATAGTAGGGTATTGCTACATCCCAATAGCATAATTTTGGATTTTACGAGTTGTTAACAGCTTGAAATACATAGGTGAAATATGTAGATGTTCATAACGTTATAGTTAAGATTTAACGGATGAATCAACCCGCCAGGAGTGGCGGGTTTTTTTATTGCTATAAATAGAGGTATTTTTACAAAAAAATAAAACTATGCCCGGCAACTCATTTGGACAAGCTTTTTGCATCACTACCTTTGGCGAATCACATGGCAAAGGACTAGGGGTCATTATAGATGGTTGTCCATCAGGCATCGAGGTAGACGAAGCATTTATACAAGCAGAACTGGCACGCCGCCGCCCTGGCCAGTCTAAGATCGTTACGCAGCGAAAAGAGGCAGATAAAGCTGAAATTCTATCCGGTATTTTTGAAGGCAAAACTACTGGTACGCCAATAGGTATGGTCATATATAATGCGGATGCTCGTTCAAAAGACTATTCCCATATTAAAGATAAATTTCGTCCTTCACATGCAGATTATACCTACTTTGCTAAATATGGACATAGAGATTATAGAGGAGGAGGGCGTTCTTCAGCTCGTGAAACGGCAGCTCGTGTAGCTGCTGCTGCCATTGCGAAGCTATTATTGCGAAAATCGGATATTCAGGTTAGGGCTTATGTCAGTCAGGTGGGGCATTTAAAATTAGAAAAACCTTATCAGGAACTGGATTTTGAAAATATAGAAAACACCCCCATTCGGTGTCCTGATTTGGAAATGGCTGAACAAATGATCGACTTTATCAAAACAGTCAGAAAAGCAGGAGATACCGTAGGAGGCGTAATTACAGGTGTTATACAAGGCTGCCCTGCCGGACTTGGCGAACCAGCTTTTGATAAGTTACATGCCGACTTAGGCAAAGCCATGTTAAGCATCAACGCCTGTAAAGGTTTTGAATATGGCTCTGGTTTTGCAGGCGTAGAAATGCGAGGCTCAGAACATAACGATGCTTTTGTTAATGCAAGCGACCAGATCAAAACTACCAGCAATTATTCAGGCGGTATACAGGGCGGCATTTCAAATGGCATGGACATCTATTTCAGGGTAGCTTTCAAGCCTGTAGCCACCATTGTAGCGGCTCAGGAATCGGTCAATGAAGCAGGTGAAGCCGTAGAAGTCACCGGAAAAGGCAGACATGACCCTTGCGTCGTACCTCGTGCTGTACCCATAGTAGAAGCCATGGCAGCCCTGGTATTGGCAGATCATTTATTAAGACAAAAAGCTTTGAAATAAAATATGCAACAAACACCAACAACGCAATTACTTCCTTTAATGGAACAATTTTATACCATTCAGGGAGAAGGTTTTCATCAAGGCAAAGCGGCCGTATTTATCCGACTGGGCGGCTGTGATGTAGGCTGTGTATGGTGCGATGTCAAAGAATCCTGGGATGCGGAAAAACATCCATTAACCTCTGTAGACACTATTGTAGAACAGGCTTTACAATATCCGGCACGACTCGCAGTGATTACTGGTGGAGAGCCTTTAATGTATGACCTGGCGGAGCTTTGTCAGAGTTTGAAAGCAGCAGGGTTTGAGTTGAACTTAGAAACATCAGGCGCTTATCCTTTATCGGGCAAATGGGACTGGATATGCTTTTCGCCAAAGAAGTTTAAAATGCCTTTGCCGGAATTTGCTATACAGGCAGATGAATTAAAAGTTATTGTTTTTAATAAACATGATTTTAAATGGGCTGAGCAATATGCGGAAATGGTCAATAAGGATTGTTTGTTATTATTACAACCGGAATGGGGCAAAGAAGACCAAATGCTTCCGCTTATGATAGAGTATGTGAAGCAGCATCCGCAGTGGCAAATTTCTTTGCAAACTCATAAGTACATGGATATACCATAAATACCGAACGAATACGAAGTATTGTAAACATGCAGAACATCAGCGAATTTCGGATATTTTACAATAACGTTCTTCACGGACAATTGCGCCGACTGGAGCGCACCCGTATTCAATTATTATTCCTGTTTGGTCTGTCTATCACCGTATTAATGTTTAGTGGCTGGCTGGTATATTGGCTTAAAATGCCAGCAATTTCTTTGTTGATCTGGATTCCTATCACTCTTTACAGTTCCTTTCTGGGCTGGAAAATGCGACAATTTAAAAATTCATTTAAACCCAAAATTGTTCAGGAAATACTGGATTTCACCCCGCATCAGATCACTTATGATCACAAACTTTTTATACCCAAAGAGGTGTTTTTTGCCAGTCAGCTCTTCATGACGAGCGCCCCTGTTTACAGAGGAGAAGACTTTCTAATTGGAAAAATTGGTCGAACAACATTCAAAATGTGTGAATTGGATGTACGTGACCGTTCTCGTACCGATAATCGAATGTTGCCCACATTCAGAGGTATATTTTTTCATGCCGAATGTCCAAACCCCTTTCATGGACAAATCATTATTTATCCAAAAGCAGATAAAGCTTACCTCACACGTTCTATTAAAAAACTGATCCGACAAGGCGCACAGAAACTACCCGTCAAATATGAAGGCTTTGAAGAACGTTTCATGAGCTATCAGGGCGGCGATACCAATCCTGATGTCGTTCTTAATCCTGCTTTTTATGGTATTATCTACGAATTTGCCAACAGGCTTAACAAAAAAATATACCTGTCTTTCACTGAAGGTAATTTCTACATGGGCATCTGGGAACCCAAAGACATTCTGGAACCCAATATTTTCAGCTCCAATGTCAGCTTTCAATTGGTCAGCGAGTTTTACGAAGACCTTTACAATGTAGTCAGCCTTCTGGAAGATTATGACCGGCTGCATTAGTCATTTATCATTTATCATACTGAACGTACACGTCATATTAGTAATGATAAATGATTCTTGATAAATGATAAATGTTACCCCGTTTCACAAAAAAGCCCTATTTTAATCCTGCTATGAAAAAGAAAGCACTTAAGTATACCCGAAACATAGGCATAGCCGCCCACATCGATGCCGGTAAAACCACGACGACTGAACGAATACTTTACTATACAGGTAAAACCTACCGAATGGGAGAAGTGCATGATGGCGCAGCTACTATGGATCACCTCACAGAAGAAAAAGAGCGAGGCATCACGATTACCGCTGCCGCTACCCGTACAGAATGGACATTGGGAAACCAAGCCTATGATTTCAATATTATAGACACGCCCGGACATGTAGATTTTACAGTAGAGGTAGAACGCTCGCTACGTGTATTGGATGGTATGATCGCTTTATTTTGTGCCAGAGGAGGTGTAGAGCCACAATCAGAAACTGTTTGGCGACAAGCCGACCGTTACAAAGTACCTCGAATTGGTTTTGTCAATAAAATGGACAGGCAAGGCGCTAATTTTCTGGAAGTCGTCAAACAAGTAGAAGAACAATTGGGTGCTACCCCGGTGCCTATGCATATTCCTATTGGAGAAGAAGAAGATTTTGTGGGTATTGTGGATCTGATCACGATGAAAGGCTACGGCTGGGATGAAGAAGACGGCACTACTTATCATGAAATTCCTATCCCTGAAGATGTATTGGAAGAAGCACAGGAATACAGAGAAAAATTATTGGAATCAGTAGCAGAACTGGATGATGCTTTGATGGAAAAATTCTTTGAAGATGCCAATTCTATTACTGAAGAAGAACTACATTCAACCATACAGCAGGCAACAAGAGCTTTGAAGATCATCCCAATGTTCTGTGGTTCTGCCTATAAGAATAAAGGCGTACAATTACTGCTAGATGCCGTCTGTCGATACTTGCCTTCACCGGAAGATGTAGAAGCTATTTCTGGTATTCATCCGCACACCAAAAAAGAAGAGCAACGAGCAGCATCAGCGGAGGAACCCTTTGCTGCTCTGGCTTTTAAAGTTGTACACAGCAAGCACGGTAATCTGATTTTTATCCGTATCTATTCCGGTGAACTGGAAGAAAATACGACTTTTTTGAATACCCGTACCGGAAAACGAGAACGTGTACATCGTTTATTTCAAATGCATGCTGATAAGCAAAACCCTGTAAAAAAAGTATCGGCAGGAGATATTGCTGCTGTAGTAGGGGCAAGAGATTTGCGAACAGGAGATACACTTTGCGATCAAAAAGAGCCTATCATTCTGGAAAATATTACTTTCCCAGAACCTGTAGTCGGCGTAGCCATTGAGCCAATCACTCAGTCGGATCTGGATAATATGGAAGAAGCTCTCGGCTTTTTGATGGAAGAAGACCCCACTTTTCATGTAGCCGAAAATGAAGATACTGGACAAACCATTGTCCGAGGCATGGGGGAGTTGCATTTGGAAATTGTATTGAATAAGTTAAAGAACGATTATAAAGTAGCCGTCAATCAGGGAGCGCCACAAGTAACTTATAAAGAGGAACTAATAGAAACCATCCGTCAGAAACAGGCATTGGATAAAAATAATGCTTCTGGTATGTATGCAGAGCTGGAATTTGAAATTGGTCCGGCAGATACTAAATTCATTGAAAGTGATGAGTTTAAAACAGGAAACTCCAGATTACAATTAGAAATAGAAGCATCTTCCGATGCTATTCCTGATACCTATATACCCGCTATTAAAAAGGCTTTCGCCGAAATGATGGACTACGGTATGCTGGCCGGTTATCCGATTGAAAGTATGAAAGTGACTTTGCTCAATGGTTATGTTCAGGCTAATGAAACGCCCGAATTAGCCTTTGATTTATGCGCTAGAAACGGCTTTAGAGAAGCTGTACCTAATACTCAACCCATATTACTGGAACCTGTGATGCAGCTTAAAATCACAACGCCTGAAGATTATGCAGGAGGTATTATGAGCGATCTGAACCGGAGAAGAGGTGTGCCCAAAGGACAAGATACCCGCCCGAATGGAATGGGAATTAATGCGGAGGCGCCACTAGCAGAATTATTTGGCTACGTGAACCAATTACGCACACTTTCAGCAGGAAGAGCATCGGCGAGTATGGAGTTTTCTCATTATGCAGCTACACCAAAAAATGTACAGACCGAGGTGATTAAAAAAGTACGGGGAATATTTTAATTACAACATTTTGAAATAAAAAAATCGTTTTTTAAAACAAAATGTTCGATTTTTTCGTTATTTTCTTGCATTATTTAATCAAATAAATTAACTTTGTGTCACTAATTAAGTGATGTGCATGCAATAACTTGTTTTGGCTTAGCACATCAAACGTGTCATTAAATTTAAAAATCCGCAAAACATGTCTAAAGAATTAGAAGCCAAAAAAAAGGCACTTCAACTCACTATGGATCGCCTGGAGAAAACATACGGTAAAGGTACCGTTATGATGCTCGGTGACAAACAAATCGTACAAGTAGATATTATTCCTTCAGGATCTTTAGGATTAGATCTGGCATTAGGGATTGGTGGTTTCCCGCGTGGGCGTATTGTAGAAATTTATGGACCAGAATCCTCTGGTAAAACTACATTGGCTATTCATGCTATTGCAGAAGCACAAAAGAAAGGCGGAATTGCTGCATTTATTGATGCAGAGCATGCCTTTGATCGTTTCTATGCAGAAAATCTGGGTGTTGATACTGAAAACTTACTAATTTCTCAGCCTGATAATGGAGAACAGGCATTGGAAATTACTGAAAACCTGATCCGTTCAGGAGCCATTGATATTATTGTTATTGACTCTGTTGCAGCCTTAGTTCCCCGTAGTGAGATCGAAGGTGAAATGGGAGATTCTAAAATGGGATTACAAGCACGTCTGATGTCGCAGGCTATGCGTAAACTGACGAGTGCAATCGGTAAAACGAATTGTTGCTGTATTTTTATCAACCAATTGCGTGAAAAAATTGGCGTAATGTTCGGTAATCCAGAAACGACAACGGGGGGAAATGCCTTGAAGTTCTATGCTTCCATGCGTCTAGATATCCGTCGATCTGGCTCAGCTATCAAGGATAAAGAAGGTAATACTACTGGTAATCACGTTAAAGTGAAAGTACAAAAGAATAAACTGGCACCTCCTTTCCGTATTGCAGAGTTTGATATAGTATATGGAGAAGGTATTTCTCGTTCTGGTGAGGTTATCGACATAGGCGTTGATCTTGATGTTATTGGTAAGAGTGGAGCATGGTATAGCTACGGCGGTACTAAGATTGCTCAAGGACGAGAATCAGCAAAATCTTTCTTAGTTGATAATCCGGAAGTTTGCCTGGAAATAGAAGCAAAAATCAAAGCGAAACTTCTTGGTGGTGATGACGAAAAAGAAGATAAAGCAGCAAAGAATGGAAAAGCTAAAAAGGAGAAAGCAGCGAAGTAAAATAAGTGCTTGATTAGCCATTTAAATAAAATCGCCCTATTTTTTGAATATTCAAAAAATAGGGCGATTGCTTTTTATTAGAAGCCTGGGTCTATAACATTTCTTCCCCCAGGTAAGCAACCATATCTCCAGGTTCGGCAGCTAGCGATGGGTAATCCATTGAAATAAAGCCTATTTCATTATTTTTAGACTTGATGAAAAGCGGAATATTGTTCTTAGCAATACGCTCAAGAACCTGAGCCAAATTATCCGATTCACTAAGTGTATATTCATGTATTTCAGGGCTTTCCTGCAATACTTTATTAAAACGAATAAAATCACAATGACTATGAAACAGCGCATTTTTCGGTATCTCTATCTCCTCATTTTTTATTTCTAAATTAGTGACAAAGCGATAGCGCCCGTTTTCACCAAAATTATCTTTATATTTTTCACAGGCTACATTATTGACTTCAGCACTGCTTGTCATGGCTACGAGATGACCAATATCCAGCAGATCATAGCGATCATTCAAATCATCAGAGAAAATATTTTCCTGGATAGCATCCAGCCCCATATCCTGAGCTTTTCTGACTTCCTGTTTGTTATTATCAACCAGTACAACATGACGTCCATGTTCTTTTAAATATTGCCCTAATAAACGAGACCCTCTACCTGCTCCGACAATCATAATACCATTAGATTCATCAAGTGTTACACCTAATAAGCGGGCAACCAGTTTGGCAGTAGTCGCATTTAATAATACAGTTCCCAACACAATTAAAAATGTCAATGGTGTAATCCATTCTGCTTGTTGGCGAATCACTTCCGGAATATTCTCGGCTTGCATCAAACTGATACCAAATAAAGAGGCAATACCGGCAGCTACAATACCACGTGGACCAATCCAGGAGACAAATAATTTTTCATTGAAACTTAGGTTGGAACCCATTGTACTGAGAAAAACACCTAATGGACGAAGTACAAAAACTACAATAGCAAATACCATTAAAGCCCTTGGATCTATCAAGAGTTGTAATTGGTCTATAGTAATATTTGCGGAAAGCAGAATAAATAAAATAGAAATAAGTAAGACCGTCAGAGATTCTTTAAAATCGAGAATTTCTTTGATGTAGGGGATGTCCATATTGCCCAGCATCATGCCCATAACAACTACAGTCAATAGACCAGATTCATGTGCCAGAAGATCAGAAAACACAAAAGCTGCCAGTACTAATGCTAAAGTAAATACATTTAATAAATAATGTGGAATCAGCTTTCTTTTTATGAGCTGTGCCAAGGCCAATGCGCCCCCTATGCCTAAGGAAAATCCAACTGCCACAATAATACCGAAGGTCTTTAAAGCCGTCGTAGTAAATTCAGGTCCACTCTCACCAGCCGATATAAACTCATACACCAAAACAGCCACTAAAGCCCCAATAGGGTCGATCAAAATACCTTCCCATTTGAGTACATTCGCCACGTTTTTACTCAGTGGTACATTACGAAGAATAGGGGCAATTACGGTAGGACCCGTCACAATGATTAATCCGCCAAATAGAAATGCAAGTGACCAGCTAAGTCCGAGTACATAATGAGCAGCCAATCCGCCACCAATAAAAGAAACAATAGAACCAATAGAGATCAGCTTCATAATAGCTGGAGCAATACCTCCTTTGATTTCTTTGATTTTTAGAGTTAAGCCCCCCTCAAAAAGAATAATACCAATAGCCAGAGAAACAAAATAAAACAGGCTTCTTCCGGGAAATAGTCCATGTCCTTTTGTTGTTGTTGCTTCTCCATGTGACCCAACACCGTGTAAAACAATATCAGGATTATAGATCGGTTCAATCCATTTGTGAGTATGTAGCCACAACATTTCGGAAATCGGGCCGACTAATAAACCTATGATAATTAATGGTAATATTGCCGGTACGCCTGTTCTCCAAGCCAACCATTGTGCAATAATTCCTAGTATAACTATACTGGCAATTTCAAGCATGATCGATATAAAAATTGAGTGTTTATGCCAATTTTGGCATGAGCGAAATTAAACATTAATTCTATCTAATAAAAACATTGAATGAATTAGAGTTTTAATGTTATGTACAATGATTGAGACGGTGAAACGCGAAAGAGGTTATGCTGTTGTAATTGTTTTTAACTGAAAATTATCTCCGGCAGCATGTTCTCTTAGTAGGCTGACTGCCAATTCTTCTGCATTTTTTAGTTCTTTTGGGTCGCCAAAATTAAAAAAAACCATCAGAAAGTTAGTGGTACCTTCATTTACCATAGTACGGGCAGAATCGCTGGTGGGGCTACCAAAAGCGCCTAAATTATCTCGAAAAAGCGGGAGATTATGAATATTAAGTTCGCCTCGACCAATGGCTTGATAGGGTTCACTTTCTTTACCTATTCCGAGTGTTGCAGTTCCTTCTATTTTATCAGCATCATAGCCACCAATAGAAAAACCAGTTTTTAGAGAAACGAGATTCAACAGATCAACAACATTATTGACCTGATACAAGCCTTTGCCTTGCAATACTCTGCGACATAATGCTTCCGCAGAAGGGCGATAACGGGAAGGTTTTTTGCCAAGCCTAATATAAGCCTCTCGAGTAGTCTCAATGTTAGGACGGAATTTTATAGTGTCAATGGTGAGTTTATCGGTCAGTTCCTGACAAGCGGATGCTATTTTATCTAACAAAACAGCATCAGTCGCCCCTACTTTTACCTGACATTGTATACAATGCAATACCAAGCCAGATAATTTCTGTGCAATGGCATCGCTAATTAGTAGAGAAGTCATAGTTTATTATTCCACGTCAGAGAAACTAAATTTCATTTCCATGCAGTCTTTGGGCGCACTGCTTGGAGAGCGGTCGAAGCGATATTCTTTAGCTTTACGGGCTGCTGCTATCAGAATATCATTATCCTTAATGCTAGATTTACTTTTTACAGCCTGTGCTTTTACAACACGTCCATAACGATCTGCACATATATAAATAACTATAGATCCATTCTTCTTGACAATAGATTTTAAGTCTGCTCTTTTCAGTACACGTCGGCCACCAAGATCACCAATACCGCCTTGCTCTTCTTCTCCATCACCAAGCCCACTGGCAGGGGTAGGAGATTTTCCTGAGTCGCCATTTCCTGGTCGGGCAGGATTACCGCCTTCTTCATTCGAGTTTGAGCTGGTTCCTTTGCTCGGATTAGTGGGAGAGCTGGGATTGTCTGTTGGTTTAGTACTTTTGCCTGAACCTTCGGTCTGTTTCGGCTTAGTAGGCTTATCGACTGGTTTATCCGTTTTGCTGCCTTGTGGTTTTTCGCTGGCAGGTGGCGTAGTGGGTTGTGGCTGCGTCACTGCTGGCTTGGGCGTTGGTTTTGGTGTGGGAGCAGGCTTGGGTTCTGGCACAGGATCGGGCTGTGGTGCAGGCGTTGGTTCTGGCTCCGGGCTAGGAGGGGTGGGCTCTGGTTCTGGCGCAGGTGCCGTTTGTGCTTCGGGCATATCCGGTGCTTCCGGCGGTGCTTCTGAGGCAGCAGACTGGTTCTGAGAAATTGGCTTTGGCTCTGGTGGAGGGGGTGGAGGTGGCTTGAATTTTTCCACATACTCCGGTGCAAAATTAATGACTATACCTTTTTCTTTTTCTATTGTCATCGACATAAAAGGATAGATACATAATGCTATAAGTATGACATGAAAAATTGAGGATACAATGATCCCGCGTTTTTTATTTTTCTTTTCCTTTTCTGTCTGAACTATCTGTGACATATGTTTGGTGTATTGAGTTGATTAAGCCCAACTTTACTTAATCATCTAGTTTAATCAACCAGTTTATACGCAATTTGAATACCAATTGCTGTGCTTTCCCACAATTTTTTAAAACAAGTTTCAAATTACACATTTTCTATTAATGAAGATGCTTTTTTTGTGAAAATGGTGGGCGTAGAGTAGAAAAAAGGTTTAAATCTCTTGTTAATCAACAAAAGTCTTTATATGCTTCTATCTGGTCGCTGACGATCTTTTTGTCGTTATATGTCTCACGAAGTCGTACTAAGAATCAATTCTTCTTTGATTTATCTGTCTCTGTGGGGCTTTCTGGCTCCTCCATCTTCTTAGTATTTTCCAAGTTCTCAGTCTCCTTAATGTTTTCCGATTCTTGAGTCTCTCTATTGCTGGTTGATTCGCAAGGTTCAAAAGACACCACAGCGATCCCTTTGCTATTGGCTATACATTCATTGCAATAGGTCTTCCCATCACAACCACATACACCCGGACAGTCTTGTGTACAAAAACCAGGATGATTAGCTTCCATTTCTGCATCGTAGCAGTTTTTTTCTTTGCAGGAAAATAGGCAAAGTGTTACCATTATGGTAAAGAGTAAGATTAGTTGTTTCATATTCTTTTTT
>JAHDFX010000067.1 GCA_020627965.1 Saprospiraceae bacterium
ACTTTGGAATTTGGAGTTTCCTGTTTTGGTATTTTAGTTATTATAACTTCATCAATTTCCTTTGCTGAAACTGATCGTTAATATACATTTCAACAATATAAATGCCTTTCTCTACATTGTCCAAATTAAGTGGAATATTGTGATAGCCAGATGCCAGGGATGGAAACTCCTTTTGTGTTATAGTTTTACCCTGTAAATCGAATACCCTTATATTCATATCGGCATTTTCTGTCAGGCTAAAATTAATATAAAAAGCACTTCTGGAAGGATTGGGGTATACCTCTAATTCGCCCCAAATATTCTCACAAGAAGCAACAGCAATATCGCTATAAGTAGATTTACCGTCAAAATCTATCTGGCGCAGGCGGTAGTAATTCATACCAGTTTGTACTTCTGTATCTATGAAGCTATATTCCTGAGCAACATCTGTAGTGCCGGCGCCTGGTATTTTAGCGATCTCTTCAAAATCTACACCATTTGCACACCGTTCAATGGAGAAATAATCGTTATTAACTTCTGTTTCGGTTACCCAATTGAGTTGCACTTTCCAATCCATACAATTGGCTTCAAAGCGAGCTAATACTACAGGAAGTAAGCAAGGAGCATTTGGCGAAATAATGGTCCAGCCGCTATTATTGCCATCATCATAAGATTCTATTGCAGTAAAATCTGCTCCTCCGGAGGCATGAATATCTCTAATAGCTACATCTTGCAATACTATAGTTCCTGATGTTTTAACCAACATAGCTTGCGTGCCCGGAATAGAGGAAATCAGTTGAACAGGATCACTGCAAATAGAACTAATGGACAGGTCGCCATTAATTGTTATGGTTTCTCCGCCAGGCAGAGCAAACTGGGGTGTAACACTGACAAACCCATTAGTTGAGCCCTGAAATTCTGAGGATGCAGTTGTTCCGGCTTTTAGGTTATTAATGGATAAATTTCCTCCATCAATTTCCGGTTGAATAGCATCAAGAGTTAGGTCATGTAAAGTAATATCTCTGCCTGAAAAACGGCTACAGATCAGTTCTGAAGTTTGTGCATCAAAATCCAGATTATCGGAGAGAAGATTGATAGAACCAGTAACCACTAATTTATTATTGCCTAACAATAACTTTCTAGTGAGACTTGTATTAGACGAAAACTCTTCACAATAAACATTATTGTTGAATGTATTTAAGGTACCTGCATTAAAATCTAAATGACCATTTACCGTTAAGGAGTCCAATAAAGTCCAGCTTGCCAATTCATTATTGAATTCAATATCGTTTAAGACTACGCCAGCGGTAATTATTAAATTGCCAGGTATCGTTGAATCGAACAGGCATTTATAATCTCCCTGTATACTTAGCAAGGGATTCAATATCATCGAACCTGCTACTTGAAATAATTGTTTATTTGGTGTCAGGTCATCAAAATAAAGAATAACCCGACGGTCTAGTCCGGCCCAGTCCATTCCCTGACAAGCAATGTTCAATGCCTGTACAAATAAGGTGTCTGTACTATTTTCGAATGAAAATTCATTGAAATAAACATCATCAGTAATTGTTGGAACTACTCCGGCAGAGATGCCAGAGCCATTATCGTCTAATGACCAATGTGCCGGGTCAGACCAATTACCTGTGCCGCCAATCCAATAATATTGTTCAGCAGATAAGTGCACTACAGATGAGAGTAGCACAAAAGCGAGGAGTAACTTTTTCATAATTTACTAGGTTTTGGGTATAATTAAGCTTGGAATACAACGAAAATACAGGTTTTATCTTTCATAGTCTTAAAACCTATATTAATTTTTCTATAAAAAAACCACGAATCGTAAAACAAATTTACAATTCGTGGTAATATTTTCTCACATTGATCCTAATGTTCAGGCAACTTCTTTATAAATTATTCTAAATGTTTTTCTGATTTTTTCGATAGAATAATTAGTGTTCTTAAGAATCGCTGGTAATTCTTCAGCAATAGTACTCAATAAGCCATCAATTTGAGCTTTGGTATTATTAAGTGTAATTGGAATTCTTACTCCTGTTCTGTTTTTGGATACCGCCGGAAAAACTGCCAGGTTTGTAAAATACCCTGCTTTCATCAATTTTTCCACGATCTTATAACCTGCTTCGGGCATGCCTACTCCAATAAAGAAAATCGGAGTTTTATCAGCACTCACCAGAGGAAGTCCCCATTGATGGCAGCGCTGTATAAAATGCTCCATTAAGTTATCCAGTAATTTTTGACGAGTATATATCTCTTCACCTAGGTGAATTTTGGCAGAGGCTATGGCAGCGCCTAGCAAAGTTGGTTGTATGGGACCGCTGAAAGTTAGCGTGCCGCCACAGTTACGAACTTTTTGCATGATCTTTTCATTGGGGTAGACCATTGCGCCACCAGCGCTTGCAAAACTCTTATTCAGGGAAGTTATAAAATACATTCTCGGATGGAGATAATCTAACTCACTATACACATAACCAGCTCCATGTCTTCCTGTCCAGCTCATACCATGCGCATCATCTACATAGCAATGGAAGTTTTCATAGGTTTCTAACAAACGATATATTTCTTTTACCGGAGCTACATCTCCATACATAGAATAAACTCCATCTGCCAGGTACCATATGTTTTCATACTGATGTTGTAAAGCTTTTATTTGCTCTTCGAGTTTATCTATTCGATTGTGTTTGATCAATGATACATGGTTTAGCTTTGGAGCTATTATAGCAACGGCAGATTGTACGGAGTTATGTACCTGCTGATCCATGATAATAGCGTCTTTCTCACCAATCAATGCCGGAATATTTGATAAATGCCCTAGTGTAACGGTCGGTGAAATAATGACGGGAGCTTTAAATATCTGACGAAGCAACATGTTCAGTTCTTCATAAAGCCCGATAGACATATAGGCTCTGGAAGAGGAAAATTGTGAACCATATCGCTGAATAGCATCAATCATTGCAGCTTTAATACGTTCGTCTTGTTCTAAGCCCAGATAACTACAGGAACCAAAATTGGCTAAGTCTTTACCATTAACATTAATTATGCCTCGGCGAAAAATTTCATCTTGGGTAGACTGCTGAATAATTCCAGCTTCACGGGCTTCTTCCATAATTGAATTAATTATGGTTAGGTCTGTTTGTTTCATATCTCTCACATTTAATTCGAAGGACGACATAAGGGCGCCCTTATTCTGATTAGGAATAATTTGTTTTCTAAGAAACTTGGGGGCAAAAGCTACCAGTATATCCTGTAGATATATAGATGCTTCATGAGTGAGGATTGATGGTAGATTAACGTAGATACGTTTTTTGAAGTTGGGTTTCCTAACCAACTATACAATTAGAGATATTCATAACTCATCTCATTAATATAGTTTACAATCCAGCATTTAGAATTTGGGATTGTTGATTAAAACCAACCTTACATTTGCCGTGCATTTCAAAAATACAAATATTTTTATCAAAAAAACAGGGCAACGAAATAGAAATTTTAGCCATATAAATCTTAGTTAAATGTAAAGACTTGGGCATATAATTCAAAATTCTTGTTGGGACTGAAGTTAGAAGCTGTAGTTCTCTTGTATGC
Organism: Saprospiraceae bacterium; assembly: GCA_020627965.1. GTDB lineage: Bacteria > Bacteroidota > Bacteroidia > Chitinophagales > Saprospiraceae > JAHDEO01. The sequence continues at coordinate 3,574 of JAHDFX010000067.1, forward strand.
CTTGAATATTTTCACCTCATTCCTAAAAAAGTAAAGGCACTTAACCTTTCGGAAAGTGCCTTTAAAAGTCGAATTGATTTACTACAAAAAAAATGAAAAATCCAAAATCTTTAAAATGTATATTTTATATCATTTATGTCTGTTATAATTACTTAAATAATTAGGATTGATTTAAAGGTGGCCGCTGCGGCGTGAGTCTTGCATTAAGGTTGATAATAGTTCTTTGGCTCTGAATAATTGAGCTTTGACCGTTCCGAGAGGAATATCCAATTCTCTGGAAATTTCATCGTATGTCAATTCCTCAAAAAAGCGTAGCTCTATCATCAACCTGTACTTAGGAGTGAGTTGGCGCAAATAACTACGCATTAATCTCAACTTCTGAGTACGAATGTAGGATTGTTCGGGGTCTAGCCCACCTGAACGCAGATTGCTAGAGTAATCTTGTGTGTTGTTTGCTTCGATAGGGTCATCAATTGAAAGCATATTCAATTTTTTCTTCCTGATGAAGTCGATACAGTTATTAATGGCTATTTTAAACAACCATGTACTAAAAGCGTATCGTGGCGTATAAGTGGCTAGTTTGCTAAAAGCTTTACCAAAAGCTTCTAAGGTTAAATCGTCGGCATCCTCACGATTATGGACCATTTTTAGCATCATATTATAAATCGCTTCTTTATAGCGACTCATTAATTCCGTATAAGCACGTTCTTCTTTGTAATGAACAGCACGCTGTACTATTTCAAAATCCTCGACTGCACGGTCAGATAAATTTTTATTCATCACATAGTCAGATGAGGAACCAGTAAGCTGTCTTCTGTTTTGATTTACTTCCATAACTTGGTATTTCCTGACACCAATGCAGGTGCAAATAAAATAAAATAAATAAATAGTGTTAAGTCAAAAAGTGGTACCCAAATTAAAAGGTGTCTTTCTTGTAACCTTTTTGTTGAATAACCGTAAATTAATAGTATCAGTAATAACCTCATTAGATATACCAACACCGTAATTACAACACTAATTTGAAGTATAATCAGAAGTAAAAAATTTAAATAAAACAAAAAATGTGACATTGATAGGAGTCCTAGAAAAACCTTATGTCTTTGTTTATAATAACCTCCTGTTGAATTGTGTCTATATTTTTGTTTGTAGTAATCTGTCCAAATTTCTTTCGGTTCTGAGTACATAAAGCAACTTTTCAATAGGCATATCGTAACATTTTCACCATTAGCTACCTCACTAATAAACAAATCATCATCACCTGACATGACTTCTGAATGGGAGCTAAAGCCTTTATTTTCAAGATATAAAGATTTAGTATACATTAAATTCCTGCCGACACCCATGTAAGGAATTTTCCAAAGCGCAGCAGAAAAATATTGAATCGCCGTATAAACCGTCTCAAAACGAATAAATTTATTTAAAATGGATTTTTTTTCAAGATAAGGACCGTAACCTAAAACTATTGTTTTTTTGCCTGTCACAAATCGCTGCATATTGGTAATCCAAGATTTGCTTTCTGGGTGACAGTCTGCATCGGTGAGTAGTAGCAAATTGTGAATACTTTTTGCGATGCCTTTGCTTAAAGCATACTTTTTCCCTTTCATCGCTCGGGCTTCATCCGGTGAGATAGTAATGACACGAAGGTGCGCATACTTTTTTTGAAACTCTTCTAATACTTCACCTGTTCTATCTGTTGAAGCATCATTAACGACCAGCACTTCAAAGTTAGGATATTCCTGCTTTAATATCAAGGGGAGGTTCTTTTGTATATTTGCTTCCTCATTATGAGCACAAATGATGACAGAGACGGGCGCTGCCGGCTGCTCAGGTGGCTGTTCTGTCTTGCCAAAAGCAAAACGGCTAAAAATAATGCCCCAATAAATCAATTGAATAATAGCTGCGAGGATGTATATGTAGAGGATGATAGTCATTGTGTTGTGTAGCGTGTTAATGTGTTATCGTGTTAATGTGTTATTGTTGTGTACTTTTCCAACAATAACACGAAAACACATTAACACCATAACACAGATAGTCAAAAAGTAAAATTAGACAATGAGTAAACAAAAAACAGGATTTAAAGAACAATTTCAAGCTTTGAAGAATTTACCCCGCTTTTTGCGGATGGTTTGGGATACACATAAAGGTATGACAGCAGGCAATGTTTTTCTGCGTATTATCAAATCTGTTATTCCGCTTCTTATGCTCTATGTGGGAAAAGAAATTATAGACGAAGTTATTGGACTAATGCCGGGAGGATCTGGAGGTGATATGCAATATCTCTGGCTGATGGTAGGCTTGGAGCTCGGACTGGCAGTGATCTCAGATATTATTAATCGCTGGATCACTTTGCTGGATAGTTTGCTGGGCGATTTGTTTGCCAATCATACTTCTGTTTTGTTGATCCAACATGCAGCTTCGCTTGATCTGTACCAATTCGAGGATGCTGATTTTTATGATAAACTGGAACGTGCCCGACGACAGACCGTTGGACGTACCATATTAATGTCTCAGGTGCTGGCTCAATTTCAAGACCTTATTACTATTCTTTTCCTGAGTATCGGACTGATCGCTTTTAGTCCATGGCTGATTTTACTGCTTATTGTAGCCGTCATTCCTTCTTTTTTAGGCGAAAGCCATTTCAATCACCGTTCTTATTCGCTGACGCGCAACTGGACACCACAAAGACGTGAACTGGACTATCTCCGCTATATTGGTGCCAGTGATGTAACAGCTAAAGAGGTCAAAATATTCAATCTGGCGGATTTTCTGGCAAATCGTTTTAAAAGCGTATCTGACGAATATTATGAAGCCAATCGAAAACTGGCTATCAAGCGGTATTTATGGGGCGTGAGTTTGTCTGCCCTAGGTACCTTATCGTATTATGGGGCTTATGTTTTTATCGTATTACAAACCGTTAGTGGGGCTATTACAGTAGGTACGCTGACTTTTCTGGCTGGCTCATTCAGCAAAATGAGGAGCATGTTGCAGGCAATGATGAAGCGCTTTACGCAAATAGCAGATGGTGCGCTGTATTTACAGGATCTATTCGACTTTTTGGAAATAGTACCTAATATCAAATCGCCTAATAACCCGGTAACTATTCCGCAGCCAATACAGCGAGGTTTTACTTTTGAAAATGTAGGCTTCAAATACCCTGGCAGTGAAAAATGGGCTTTGAGAGGGGTTTCTTTTCATTTAAATGCTGGTGAAAAAATGGCATTGGTCGGTGAAAATGGAGCAGGTAAAACAACTTTGGTCAAATTATTAGCCCGATTATATGAACCCTCAGAAGGGCGAATTTTATTGGATGGTGTGGACTTACGTCAATATGGACTCAAAGAACTCAGAACAGCCATAGGCATCATTTTTCAGGATTATGTCCGTTTTCAAATGAAAGCAATGGAAAATATAGCCGTCGGGCAAATTGATGAAGTTGCCAATATGGAACTCATAGAGGGCGCTGCTCAAAAAAGCCTGGCGCATCCAGTCGTCGAAGAATTGCCGGAACAATACGATCAAATATTAGGTAAGCGTTTTGCCAATGGTGTAGAGCTTTCCGGCGGGCAATGGCAGAAAGTCGCCCTCGCTCGTGCCTACATGCGCAATGCCCAACTTCTCATCCTCGACGAACCCACCGCCGCTCTCGATGCCCGTGCCGAACATGAAGTATTCCAGCGTTTTGCAGATCTAATACAAGGCAAATCTGCAGTCTTAATCTCTCACCGTTTTTCTACGGTTCGTATGGCAGACCGTATTTTATTCCTGGAAAAAGGACGGAGGAAAGAACTAGGCTCGCACGATGAATTGCTGGCACAGGGTGGGCAATATGCAGAGTTATTTCATTTACAGGCGCAGGGCTATATGTAGGGTATAGTCGCAAGGCGAATATTTTTTCAGCTTTACATAATACGGGAGGTAGAACGTGTTTAAATTTCCATAATTCGTTTTCCAATAAAAACTGATATGATTGAGAAGGACTCTATGACAGTAGTTATAGACCATTGCTCCAAAGTAAAATTAAGAATCTGTTGATAGGAAGACTGTGCAAGAGGCGTCCATAAAATCTGATACATCTATTTTTGTCTTTCTTTGAGCCACTGATCCAGTTCCGTTCTGACTTTCTCGTTTGAAATTAAAAGCCCCTTATCTGCTTGCTCTAACCCAATCTTAAGCATTTTCTCTTCCAAATCTGTTAGTCGCCCATACTGGCAGGTTATGCAGGCAATGTGTTGCCACCGCCTATGACCTCTACTGATATTTCAGGCTGCCTGACCTTTGAATTTACCTCTGACGGATCATTTAGTTTTGCTGGCTGGGAGACTTTGCTGACTTGTCTTTGTTCAGAGACTCCACTGATAAACGCAAAAGGAGACATTGCTGAAAAGGTTTATGCAGCAGCCGATAGCCTATATTCAAATGGACAGGTTATAGATGGGAGCGTTGTTCGGTTTAATGCAGGACAAATTATTAAACTGAAGCTTGTATATGATAGGGATATATGCACCTCAGTTCTTTGATATTATGCATGTACAGGTTTGGCAGGCTTTATTTATTTTTATCGCTTCCTCTCCGCTGGAAACGCCTGCTCATTTCATTGGGTTTAGGGATGCTCTTGATGTGGATCTACCTGATTTTTTTCTTGAAATGGACAGTAAACTATGCCTGTGATATCGTAGCAGGTGGAAAATCTGATGATACCTTACTCGCCGGAATATTTGCAGAAAACATTGGTTATCTGACGATCATTCCTGTCTTCATTTGGATATTGGTGGCTTTTCGCCGATCCGATTGGAAACGAGTATCTGATATGATGCGGATGACTCAGTAAGTACCCTATAACAAGAGTTTTTATGAGCTTTGGGCTTACCTTTGTTATACATACCATCATTAAGAGTAGTGGACTATTTGGCTGGCAATTAGTATATTTGCAAAACATGATAAAAAAGCAAGGTAAATAATGAAAAGCATCAATAGTTCTATTATCAATGCTGACAGCATTGCCCAATATCGGGAACAATTCCAAAATGGTCAACCTTACAAATATTTGATCATCGACAATTTTCTAGATGAAAAAATAGCAGACTCTTTGTATGAAAACTTTCCGAAGGTGACCGAATTGCGCAAGCATTATAAGGGTTTGAATGAAAACAAGTCGGAAGGTTCGAGTTTTGAGCAGTATCATGGCGATTTTGTCAGTGTACTGGAAAGTATCAAAAGCAAAGAATTTGTCAATTGGCTGGAACAGGTGGTAAAAATTGATGACCTTACTCTACCGGACGACCATCGTGGCGCAGGCGTACACCAAGGGAAGAACGGTAGTTTTCTTGATATTCATGTAGATTTCAGCGTGCATCCGATATTGAATCTGCATCGCCGACTCAATTTGTTGATTTTCCTGAATAAAGGCTGGAAAAAAGAATATGGAGGCTTGTTAGAACTTTGGGATCCTGAAGTAAGTGTTTGCGAAGCAGAAATTTTGCCCGCTTTTAATCGTTGCGTGATTTTTGAAACGAATGATGTTTCTTATCATGGTTATGATAAGATTACAGTGCCGGAAGGGGTAACCCGTAAGTCGATTTATAGTTATTATTATTCGCCTATTGGCGAAGGCGTAAAATACCATGATACGATTTTCAAACCACGTCCAACGGATAGTACTTTGAAGAAAACGCAGACACATGCCAAAGAAAATGTAAAAAATGGCATTAAAAAAACCCTGAAAGCACTGGGTTTGACGAGTGTTTTTAAAAAATTTGAATAAAAAAATAGCTACAGGTATTTACTGATAATATTTTTTATCGTATTTTTGTCGTCCAATTGATGGGATTGCCCCATGGTGTAATGGTAGCACATCGGTTTTTGGTGCCGCTAGTCTTGGTTCGAATCCAGGTGGGGTAACATCTAAAATTCGCCCTGTATACAATGTATGCAGGGCGTTTTCTTTTACAATGCTTTGCATTGGTTTTGCTTTTATCTGCACCATGCAGGTTAGCTTTCATATGTTTATGAGATATTCTTTGCAAGGTTTTTGGGATTTACTAAAGGAAGGGCAGAAGGTCAATAGCCTTCATAATCGCCGTCAGTTTCCGCCTGTTTATCATTATCACATCCGAAAAACGGCAGGAACGAGTATTAATTTTGCTTTTTTATCTCAATATGGTGGCAATGATACAGCAGCATTTTATGAAAAACTAGCTCAGAAAAGAAATCATCGCCTAATAGCTAATGAAAAAGTTTTTGTGGGGTGGAATAAATATTTGATAGAACAAGGGAAATACTTTTATGCCTTTTCGCATCTGCCCGCCCATGCTTTACAATTGCCCGAAAATACGTATACTATAACTTGCCTTCGTGATCCAGCCGAACGGGTCATTTCTCATTATAAAATGTTGATGCATTACAAAAGGGAGCAAATTCCACATCCTTGCATGAAAATAGAAGGCCCATGGTTAGGCAATTCTTTTGATGATTTTTTACAAAATATTCCGAAAAAGCATCTACTCAACCAACTCTTTATGTTTTCTAAAAATTTTGATGTAGGAGAGGCAGCAGAACGTATACGTTCGTGTTCTTACTATTTTTTGATGGAAGACTTTGACAGAGCTTTATTGGAAATTGGAGGACAGTTAAATATAGAATTACCCATTTTTTACCAGAAAAAATACAACTATGAAGTTTCTGTTTCTGACCGACAAATGCACAGACTGAAAACTATGTTGGAGCAAGAATATGACTTAATAACAAAGTTAACACATAGATGAAAGTTAATGATTTAGAGAAGTTTATGTAAAAAGCTATATCTTTGCACGCTGTATTTGTATAAACACGAGTAAATTTATTTAAAACTACATAAAACAAACAAAATGAAATTCTTATCCTTTTTAGCCCCTGTGTTGGGGTTGCTCAAAAATTTTGGTTTTATATTAAGACTTATTGGTTTGGTTATCGGCTTTGTCTTGTTTCAGGGGTTTGCGAAAGATTTGATGTTTTTATCTTCTTCTAAAGGAGCAAAAGCCATGACAGTCGAGCAATTAATGGAATTACCTAAAAGCGAGATCCCGCGCTATATAAAGCTTGAAAATCTTGCTATGGCCAGTGATATGTATGTGGCTAGTGTGAATGAAGAAACTGGAGAAATTGCGGATGCTTCTTATCCTGTTTATTCTGCTAATCAATTGAGTAGTTCCGACTCTATCACTTCATTGCCAGAAGCCCATGTGATTGTTAAAGACAATAACTTTGATGAAAATTCTATGGCAATGATTATGTCTGTTGACGGTATGTATGACAATGAATCTTTTGAAGAAGTCAAGGATATATTGGTAATGAATGGTGTAAAGGTGAGTAATAATGCGGTTTTGATCGACAAAAAAAGCCCTCCAACTTTTGGTTCTACTTTGGCTTGGACACTCGTTTTAGGTCTATTATCTCTTTTAATTTTACTTTCTTTTATACCTAGTCGAATGTTGGGTATAGTAGAACCTGTAGAAGAAGAACAGGAAATAGAAGAAAGTGTAAAAGAAGCAGATGAAGAAATTGTCGAAGTATCCAGAGAAGAATATGAAAGGAGAAAACAGGAAGATAAAGAGACTGGGCAATAATATTTTTAGGTAAGCGGTTGACCATAAATAACAAAAATAAAAACAGTATAGATTTTCATCAAAAATCTATACTGTTTTTATTTTTTAAAAAGCAGCGCAGGAACTTCAATCATATCTTTATTGCTTTTTTGGATAAAAAGGGAAAAAGGAGATTGATGTAAACCTACGCTGACTAACCCAAACTACTAACTACTTCTTATATATCTTGAGAACGGTAAAGGTAACCGTTGCTAACTGTTTTCTTTTCAAATAGTTGTAAAAACCATTTTTCTTATATAAAGAACGATATTTTCTTGTAAAGCGTTGTCAGCTATTCAAAAAATTAACATTACTTTAAAGTTTGAATACATTAGAAAGACGAAAAAAACTTTGTTTTATTTTATCCGAAAAGAATTTTAACATATGGCCATTATAAAAACAGTTTTAGGGAAATCTCCAAAAATGGGAAAAGCTTGTTGGGTTGCAGAAAATGCGACCATAACCGGAGATGTTATTATGGGAGATGAATGTAGTATATGGTTTCAGGCAGTTATTCGTGGAGATGTGCATGAAATAAGAATGGGAAATAAAGTGAATGTTCAGGATGGAGCAGTTGTTCACTGTACTTACAAAAAAGCTCCTACCCAAATAGGCAATAATGTTTCGATAGGGCACAGGGCTATTGTGCATGGTTGCACCATTCACGACAATGTACTGATAGGTATGGGGGCAATAGTGATGGATCATGCTGTAGTAGAATCGAACAGTATTGTAGCAGCTGGTGCTGTAGTACTTGAAGGAACACGAGTTGAGTCGGGCGCTATATATGCAGGTATTCCGGCCAAAAAGATTAAACAAGTAAGTGAAGCTCAGTTTAAAAATATGATTGAAGGCATCGCGGATAAATATGTCATGTATTCAAGTTGGTATAAGAAAAAATAGGTTTATCGACGATTTGCCCTACTTGGTATTTAACTAAATTCACTTCATCCATTTTATATGCATGGCATCTATTTGAAGGTTACTTTTGTAATAAAAATCCTATGACAGCTCTACTTATTATTCTTGCCATTGCACTTGTTGCTTTCGGTATTATTGGTTCTGTTTTACCTGGTCTTCCTGGTCCTATTCTTTCTTTTGGAGCCATGCTGGCCTATCAGTTTTCTGGTTTGGAGAATACTTTTAGCACCCTTTCTCTGGTTATTTGGGGAATTATTGCCATTGCGGTATTTATCGGAGATATAGTAGTACCGGCAGCAGCGACGAAAAAATTTGGCGGCACTAATGGTGGTGTCTGGGGTGGTATTATAGGTACTTTTGTCGGAATGTTTGCACCAATACCTTTTGGTATAATATGGGGGCCATTGCTTGGAGCCATTGTTGGTGATTTACTCTGGGGGAAACGAATTGCCAGTGCGATTAAATCAGGTTTTGGTTCTTTTGTAGGGTTTTTGCTGGCAACATTTTTTAAGCTTGTCTTGGCAGTTACAATAGGAATGATGATTGTTGTAAAATTAATTGCCAATGGCGGCAATATTCTGGATGCCATCTGGATATTCTAAGTTACGCTTATTATAAGCTTCTTTTCCGCTAATAATCTGTTGGCTGTGTTTTGTAAATATTATTTTAAATACAGTTCCTGTATCTGAAGAGGACAAAATGGAGAGCGTTCCTCCGTGATGAGTAACGATTTTACGACACGTTGCCAAACCAATACCTGTTCCTTCATAGTTCAACTCCGTGTGTAACCGATAGAACATATTGAATACTTTTTCCTGACAGTCTTTCTTTATACCAATGCCATTATCTTTTACAAGTAATTCGTATTCATTTGAATGCTCAATGCCTTTGATTTCTATATGAGGAGTATCCGCTTCATTATATTTAATACCGTTCTCTATTAAATTTTGAAATAAAGAAACCAACTGCCCTTCATTACCCAATATGCTAGGTAATTCAGAGTAATCAATGATAGCACCTTTTTCCTCAATTATATTATGAAGATTATTCTGTGTTCTTTGAGCAATACTTTTTAAACAAACAGGTGCAAAAGCTTTTTCTTTATTACCTATGCAGGAAAATTCCAAAATATCTTCAATTAAATTATCCATACTTTTAGCACTCACTTGGGCATATTCCAGATAGTCAGATATTTTTTCTGTTTTTCCTTGTTCTATACTATTTTCGATGATTTGTAGCAAACCTTTGATATTTTTTAAGGGTGTTTTGAGGTCATGGGATGCAACAGTTGCAAAGTTTTCTAAATCTTCATTTATGTTTTCCAGTTCGTCATTTACGCTTCTTAATTCTATATTTTTTCTTTTCAGTTCTTCTACAAGTTGGGTCGTCTCTTTTTGAAACTTTTTATTTTCACGAATAAATGAACTAAACAAAATAAAGATAATGGAGACATTAGAAAGTAGCATGTAATAAAAAGAACTAGACATTAGATCTTTCAACAAAACAGGCTCATTGTATCTTAAGAAGAAAAGGACACCAATATAAGCAAGAGCAAATATACCAACCCACATAAACCTGAGTGATAAGTCATCGTAGAATAAGAGAATAACCACAGTGTAGGAAAAAAGTAAAAATTCAGGAGCAATTCCACGCCCAAAGAAAATGTTGAGTGAAACAAAAATTAAAACCTGAGTTGTTAGGAATCCTATTTGGGCAAGTTGATAACATCCGTAGTAGTTGAATAACCAAACACAAAAAAACATCGAAGCCATCCACAGGCATATCATCGTACCTGTATAGTCTGCCACAATAATTTCAGTGATGAGTTTGACCGATAAGGCACCAAAAAAAACAAGAACCATTTGGTTGAGTAATTTGATACGCTTGATTTCGGAATGTGATAAATGGATTAATACACCTGCATTAATGAATTGATTTAACATAGCACATGTTTTTTGGGAAACCGGATTTAATCGAGCCGAAGTTCGTTATTGGGTTTCATTAAATTAAATGACTACTTCTAATGAGAGGAGGCTTATAGTTTTGGCTTTTCGTTGTGCGAATATGTGAATATACGATTTTTCTATATTAAAAGTTACATCTCAGCTGGAAAATAAAAAGAGTCACCAACTTTATTGATGACTCTTTTTTATCATTTATTAAAACGATTTTCTTTACATTTGATCGTAAAACCTTAACAACTGAGGGCTCGTTTCTTTACTTTTTATTGTTTCCAATACTTTTGTCATACTGGCAATACGGCTTTCATAAACTGTTTTTTCTGATTCTGCACAACTGCTTAACTGCTCATTCAGAAATGTACGCAGATCTGCAATAGCCTTGGTCGCTGTCAGTCTTCGCCATTGGAATTGGGCAGGATTAGTAGCGACTTTCTCCAGTTTTTTAACAGCATTATTAGCTGTGTCTGCATCAGCTTTTACTAAGATGCCGGCATAATTTTCAAAAAACGGGAAAACAGAGAAGTCATTTATTTTATCCCAGTTATTTTCAAAAAAAGACAGATACTTGGTATCGCCTGATGCTGCATACATATCAGCAATAGCAACTAAAATACTGGAATTTGTTTCTTTTTCCAGTTTTGCAGCGTAAGCAAGGGCTTGTTTATTGTCTAGTCCATTTAAAGCTTCCAGACCAGCCGCTAAAGCCGGATATGCCTGTTCATTATCTATAGCATATTTGGCGGTAGAAACATATTGAGTATTACCAGTTTTACCTAATGCTTTCAGTGCTGACGCACGTACCTGAGAATGTTTGTCGCTGCGTGCCATCTGATTCAATGTTGAAGCGACATCAGCAGCATTACAATTATTGATCGCAAAACGGCGTAGTGACCAATGTTTGTCATTCATAGCATCTGCAAATAGTTTTTTAGCAGCATCACTATTGCTATCTATCAGAGCATTTAAAGCATCAAACCTGTCCCAGTATTGTCCTGTATTATAATATTGGAAAACATATTCTGCTTCTGTTTTTCCCGGCTCGTCCCTGTCGCACAACAACATACGCTCAGCATCTACACTAACCAGGTCCGGTTTGGCGGAAGCCGGAAAAGTAAAGGTCTGCTTACGCTGATTGACCATCACATCATGACGAGTTGGCGTTTTTCCAATATATACATCAATAGCAATAGGCAACTGGTAGACAGCTACATTTTTTTCTGCTCCTTGTACCTGCTCTATATTTACACGAACCTCTTTGCGCAATTCATCATATTCATTAGTGATAATAAGGTCAGGGTGTCCACTATCAAAAAACCATTGATTAAAAAACCAGTTCATATCCTGTCCAGTAACATCTTCTACTGCCAGACGGAAGTCATGGGCTTCTACATCCGTATATTCATTATCATTTAAATAGCGTTTAAAAGAAGCGAAAAAAGCATCATCGCCAATATAATTGCGAAGCATGTGAAGAATAGCGCCACCTTTATTATAACTATGTGCATCAAACATATCTTCCTTATCATCATAATCAAAAAAGATCAATGGATGACGGTTGCGATTGGCTTGTTGCTTGTAACCACGAACTTCATTAAAACGGTGACGCTCGGCTTCGTCTCTGCCGTATTTGTGTTCCAGCCAGAGGTATTCACCATAATTGGCAAAAGACTCATTCATGGCAAGATTTGACCAGCTTTCACAAGTTACCAGATCGCCAAACCAATGGTGAATCAATTCATGCGCTACAATACGCTCATTATGATTGTCAATAAGTTCACGATTGGTTTTTTGAATTTGATCATAAAAAATCACGCCCGTCGTATTTTCCATAGCACCCGATACAAAATCACGCACAACGACCTGAGAATATTTTTGCCATGGATATTTGACACCTGTAATCTCCGAAAAGAAGGTCAGCATTTCTTTTGTATTAGAATAAATACCCGCTGCTGAAGCCTCATATTCCGGTTCTACCCAATATTCCAAGAGCAGTCCGTTCCAGTCGTCTTTTACAATAGCAAATTCGCCAATAGCCAGCATAAACAGGTATGGAGCATGTGGTAAATCCATTTCCCAATAATCGGTACGTGTACCATCGGTATTAGGCGTAGAAGATTTTAGCAAGCCATTTGATAAGGTTTTAAATTTATCATCAACGGTGATCTTAATGTCCTGCGTGCAACGTTCATTCGGTTTGTCGATAGTTGGAAACCAACAAGAATTAGACTCGGTTTCCCCTTGCGTCCATATCTGTTGAGGCTTATCATTGTCTCCTTTCGGATTGATAAAATACAAGCCCTGCTCTTGTGTAATGGCAAAGCTGCCACCTCCTTCAATTTCTGAGGGTTTGGCAGTATAATCAATGAAAACAGTAAATTCTTCTTCGGCTTTGTATTCACGGTCAAGCCCAATAGTCAGTTTTGCATTGTTATAATCATATTTCAAATCCTTTTTAGAACCATCTTGCACCAAAGCCACTTGATGAATATCAAAACCCTTGGCATCCAACTCCAATATATTGGTGGGGTAGAAGTAAGGTCTCAATTTCAAACTGGCCTTTCCTAAAACCTGCTCTTTGGGCCAATCAAAGCGTAAATCCAGACTAGTGTGTATTAAGTCGTGTTTGCGAGTTGCTTCAGGACGATAAACAGGTAGTTCATACTTTTCTTCATCGGTGATACGTGGTGCACTAATGACCAATTCTTCGAGTTGGCGATATTCTGTATCATCAATAGGCGGCGCCTGAATGACTTTCTGTGTTCCGGCACAGCTCACTAATAGCAGCACCATAAAAATGAGAGGGAGTTTGTTTAACATGATAGATTTTTATTGTGTCGGACTTTCCCGACTGTTTACATGAATCGTCAAAGATAACGTACTATTGATGCAAAAATACTTCGTGTTGTTTTTACATCTTGTTTTTTAACGATTCCTTAAGAGTTTTTAAACAACGTCACTTTTAAAAGTTGATTTTTCATATCTTAGAGTATTATTTAAAATCAAAAAAAACGACATGTCCAGAGCTATTTTAACTGTTTTTTTCCTTGTTGTATTATTCAATATTTCTCTTGCCCAGAAAAAAGTGATCTACTTTGGAAAAGTGGGATATGAAAAAACCAAGCTTACCTTGAATAGTAAAAAAGAAGGGGAGGTTTCAGGAAAACTAAAAATAACAGAAGAGAAATTGGAACTTGATGTTGATGGAAGTATTGAAGAAGGTAATGTACAGCTACAGATATTCAATGCAGACAAGCAGAAAGTTGCCATGTTAATTGGAAGCATAGAGGGCTACAGTATGAAAGGTTCTTTTGCAAGCATAGATGGTAGTAAGACGAATAAGTTTGAGTTTGTGGAAATGGTAGAGCCGAAAATAAAAGAAGTAAAATCTTCTGAAAGTTTTACTGGCGGAGAATTGACGATCTCTTTGCCAAAATTAATTGACCATTCGATTCCTGAAGTAGAAAATGATTTTAATAGGGAAATTAAATCAATCTATTCAAGTGAATATAGAAAGTGGGTAGAGGAAATAGAAAATTTTGAGCAGGAAAGCAAACTTTACGTTGATGTAAGCTACAGTGTAATAGAAAAAACTCCGATGTTTATCGGAATATTAGTGGTCAGACATGTTTATCCGGAGGGAGCTGCGCATGGCACAACAGATTTTAAAGTCTTTAACTATTCTATTGTCAAATCCAGAGAGATCAATGATTATGAAGTGATGGAAATAGTCGATGCAGTTAGTGGTCGTTTCGTGGTATTGATCAATGAAGAATTAAAAAAAATGGGTTATGATGGCTGTTTAGTTGAAAATGTTGAAAATATTCCCGTTCCAAATCTTACAGAAAAAGCCTTTGTTTTTACTTTCGATTCATACGCATTGGGTGGGTATGCCTGTGGAAATCCTAGCGTTAAGATATTTTTCGATAGTTTAGAATAGGAGTAAAAATAACAAGCACTCCGTTTCAAAATCCAATATTCCCCAAACCTTTTCATGTTTTGTTGTTAAGATTTCCCTTGGTTTTATTAATAAAGGGGTTTTTATTGTTAAGCTTTTTGGTGTTTTGCTTAACAATGGTTTATGTTTGTTAGGTTTTAAACAGTAAAACTTAACAATAGACTTTAAGCCAGGAGTTACTGGATACTGCCCAACTTTTTTAAAACTTTCACGACGGTCTACCATTTAAAACTTTTAAGTGGGACTTAAAAACCTCTAAAAGTACAATAAAGACCTTTTTTTATACCGGATAAAATCTTGTGAAGCTTTGCATCTTTGTGCCATCATTATTTAATTTAAGCAAATGACGAAAGTGCTTAAGAATATTTCTTATATTTTAGGATCATGCAAGCATTTGAATCAATAAACAGAGCTTACAACAACGTTTTCAAACCTAAGCAATTAAGCATAGGAATCGTTGTACCTATAGAGAACTATGCCCAAAGTTCTGTCCCTGCAATGAAGCATCACTTAAAACGGGTGCAATTAGCCGAGCAGTTGGATTTTAAAGCCTTGTGGATGAGAGATGTCCCGTTTCATGTGCCCTCATTCGGAGATGCCGGACAAACCTTCGATCCTTTTACTTATCTGGGATACCTCGCAGGGCAAACCAGTGAAATTGCTTTGGGAGTAGCCAGTATTGCGCTACCATTGCACCATCCTATCCATGTAGCCAAGTCTGCTGCAACTATAGATTTGTTATCTAATGGAAGACTTCTGCTGGGAGTAGCATCAGGAGATCGGGCTGAAGAATATCCGGGAATGGGAATTGATTATGAAAAACGAGGAGAATTATTCAGGGAAGCCTTCAACTATATTCGTGCAGCTCAAGATGATTTTCCCGTTTTAGAAACGAGCAATTATGGTGATCTGAACGGGCATGCAGATATTCTGCCCAAATCTGTCGGAGCTAAAATACCTATGTTGCTGACAGGACATAGTCGTCAATCATTAAACTGGATTGCCGAACATGCTGACGGCTGGATGTACTACCCCAGAAACCTGTATATGCAAGAACATAACATCAAAGAATGGAGAGACCTAATTCCAGAAATACAAGGTTTTTATAAGCCTTTCATGCAGATATGTAGATTTAGAGGAAAAAGATGATTTCAAGCCCATGCCAATACACTTAGGCTTTAGAATAGGGGCGGATTATCTGGTGGAGTATTTTGCTCATTTAAAAGACATAGGTGTCAATCATATTGCTATAAATTTGCGATTTAACTCAGGGAGTATTGAGAAAACTTTAGAAAAAATTGCTGAAAAGGTATTACCTCATTTTCATTTAGAAAAAATAGAACAAAAAGCATGAAAAAACGAATATTTATTACTGGAAGCACAGACGGAATCGGGAAATTGGCTGCTGTAAAGCTTGCCAAAGATGGTCACGAAATACACCTGCATGGTAGAAATTCTGAGAAATTGGAAAAGGTAGTCGCTGAAATAAAAGGGCTATCCAATAATGAAAATATAAAAGGCTTTGTAGCAGATTTTTCTGATCTCAGTGCAGTAAAAAAAATGGCAGAGCAAATCAAAGCAACATTACCTGAATTGGATATACTCATCAATAATGCAGGAGTTTTCAAAAGCCCTAATGCTGACAATAAAGCAGGCTTAGATATGCGCCTTGTTGTCAATTATCTGGCATCTTATCTATTGACCAATGAGTTGATGCCTTCTATAGAAAAAGGGACAGAATCACGTATCATCAATTTGAGTTCAGCAGCGCAGGCAGATGTCTCTCTTGAGGTATTAGCGGGAAAAGAAAAAAGCTCTATGCAGGAAACTTATGCTCAAAGTAAGCTGGCATTGACAATGTGGAGTTTCTATCTCGCCAAAAAACGTCAAAATATCAATGTGATCGCAGTAAATCCAGGATCGTTACTGAATACCAATATGGTAAAAGAAGCCTACGGACGTTTCTGGTCTTCAGCCGATAAAGGAGCTGATATTTTATATGAATTAGCAGTCTCAGATAATCATAAAGGCAGCACAGGAAAGTACTTTGACAATGACAGAGGTGCCTTCGGAAGCGCACATTCTGATGCCTATGATGATGCTAAAATTGAGCAATTAATACAATTAACAGAACAGTTGGTTAGTGAATATGATTAAGTTTTGAATGGTCAGACTTCATCTGCTCAAATTTTTCAATACTATATTGGTCGATCAGATTATAACCAACCTCCATTTTACCAATCTTTTTACGAACTTTTACGAGTCCAATACCTTTGGCAAACCATTCCTGCGATTCGACATCTAAGAGTTGACCGCCGTCTATATCGTGGTCGGCTTCTATTTGGTCGGCTGATAAAAAACGGACACACGGCAAGGTTTTACCCTGGAAATTGCAATCCTCAAAGGCTTGAAAAACACGCCCACGTATCAAGGTCGTTGAACTGGCTGTGTCAAGCCCACTTCGCCAACTAACAATAAAAGGCATCACATTTTTATTATCTGGCGTAAATGGGAAAACACCACCCTCCTTAATCTCTGTTTTTGTGATATAAGGCTTACCATTTTCATCATATTCGTAAATATGGAATTCCTGCAAGATAACACCATTATCAACTACCTGCTCTGTCGTGATCTGCTCTATCTGAAAATGTTGATCATAATTAGTTCCTCTTAATACTTCAGCTCCATTTTCCGATTTAATTCTTTGGTACAACCAATAAAAGGGCGGAAATTGTACACTATCTTCTGCTGGCGAACGATATTCGTATACTATTCCTTCTTCCAATTCAGGTACAGAATAATAGTAATCTTTCAGGCTGGTTTCTTCTTTTACACAAGAAAAAAATAATAAGCCTGACAAAATGCAGACGATTAAATGCTTCATAATGACAATTTTGCGTAAAGCTAGTATTTTTGCGTCATTTTGTCGGAATTATTGTGGGAGGTATGGTTATAGTGAACTACTGTGCTGTCACGCAATAATAAAATTAACAATAACGTGATAAGACATTAACATCCTAACACGACACTAAAAAAACCAGTATATTTGCAAACTGAAATCTCTCAATACACGATTCATGTTAAAATTTATCACCGATAGGGTACAGAAAATGTTTGGCACCAAATACGATAGGGATGTCAAAGAAATTACGCCCTACATAGAGCGTACCCTCGAAGAATATGCTAAACTCGAAAGTATTAGCAATGACCAATTGCGTAATAAAACTTTGGAGTTCAGAACTCGCATTAAAGAACATCTGGAAGGCATTGATACTGATATAGCGCATTTTGTGCAGCAGGCCAATGATGAAGGCGATTTTGAAGCTAAAGAAAGTCTCTTTCAGCAAATTGATGAACTGAAAAAAGAACGGGATAAGCACCTCGAAGACATTCTGGAAGAGATTCTCCCGGAAGCTTTTGCTGTCGTTAAAGAAACGGCGCGTCGTTTTATGAACAATACCAGTCTGGAAGTGACTGCTACCCAGCACGACCGCGATTTATCCGTCAAGCGTCCGAATATTACAATTCAGGGCGACAAGGCGGTATGGGCAAACCGCTGGATGGCTGCTGGTGCAGAGATTACCTGGAATATGTTGCATTACGATGTGCAGCTAATTGGTGGTGTTGTACTGCATCAGGGTAAAATAGCAGAGATGGCAACAGGGGAAGGAAAAACCTTGGTAGCGACCTTACCGGCTTATCTTAATGGGCTTTCAGGGCAAGGGGTACACGTCATTACAGTGAACGACTATCTGGCTCGTCGTGACTGTGAATGGATGTCGCCAATATTTGAGTTTCTTTTACTCACTGTAGATTGTATTGATAAATATAAACCTCACTCAGCTGATCGTGTAGCCGCTTATAACTGCGATATTGTTTATGGTACTAATAATGAATTCGGTTTCGATTATCTTCGTGATAATATGGTACGTAACCCGGATGAATTGGTACAAAGTAAGCACCATTTTGCCATGATTGATGAGATTGATTCTGTTTTAATTGATGATGCCAGAACGCCATTAATTATTTCAGGACCAGTTCCGAAAGGAGAAGATCAGGAATATATATCACTAAAACCCATTATAGAAAAATTAGTCAATGAACAGCGTAATCTGGTCACTCAATATTTGGCGGATGCCAAAAAGCTAATCGCAGAGGGTAGCACCGGACATGAAGAGGGTGAAGGCGGACTAGCTTTGCTAAGAGCTTTCCGGGGTATGCCTAAAAACCGTGCACTGACTAAATACCTGAGTGAACCGGGCATTAAAGTATTATTACAAAAAACAGAGGCTTTTTATATGCAGGAGCAATCCAAGCATATGCATATTGCAGATGAGCCGCTATTTTTCAAAATAGAAGAAAAAACAAACTCTGTAGACCTGACAGAAAAAGGTTCTGATTATCTGGCACAAAGACAGTCAGATGCCAATTTCTTTGTAATGCCGGATATTGGCTCTTCGATATTGGACATTGATGAGAATGAGGAGTGGAGTGAAGAAGAAAAAGCAACAGAGAAAAGTAAATTGATGCAGGATTTTACCCTGAAATCCAAACGTCTGCACTCTGTAAATCAATTATTGAAAGCTTATGCACTTTTCCATCTGGATGACCAATATATTCTGGTAGATGGTAAAGTAAAGATCGTAGATGAACAGACAGGACGTGTGATGGAAGGTCGTCGGTGGTCAGATGGTTTGCACCAGGCGGTAGAAGCAAAAGAGGGGGTAGAAATTGAGGCTGCTACACAGACCTATGCTACCGTTACACTGCAAAATTACTTCCGTATGTACCACAAATTATCGGGTATGACGGGTACTGCCGAAACGGAAGCAGGAGAATTTTGGGACATCTACAAATTGGATGTTGTCGTTATTCCAACCAATCGCCCGATTGCCAGAGATGATCGGGAGGATTTAGTTTATAAAACAGTTCGTGAGAAATATAATGCTGTTGTTGAAGAAGTTGTAAGTCTAACGGATGCTGGTCGTCCGGTCTTAGTAGGTACCACTTCCGTGGAAATATCGGAACTACTCAGTCGCTTCCTGACTCGCAAAGGCGTTAAGCACAATGTACTGAATGCGAAGCAGCATCAGCGAGAAGCAGAGATCGTTGCCAATGCAGGTAAGCCCCGCGCAGTAACCATTGCCACCAACATGGCAGGTCGTGGTACGGATATTAAGCTGGGAGAAGGTGTTAAAGATTCTGGAGGTTTAGCAATTATTGGTACAGAACGACATGAATCTCGTCGTGTAGATCGCCAGTTGCGTGGTCGTGCAGGACGTCAGGGAGATCCGGGCTCTTCACAGTTCTTTGTTTCTTTGGAGGATAATCTGATGCGTTTGTTCGGTTCAGAGCGTATTGCTAAGTTGATGGATAGAATGGGCTATGAAGATGGCGAAGTTCTTCAGCATAAAATGATTACCAATTCCATCGAAAGAGCGCAGAAAAAAGTAGAAGAAAATCACTTCGGAACTCGTAAGCGTCTGCTCGAATACGATGATGTGATGAATATTCAGCGGGAAGCTATTTATAAAAAACGTCATCATGCATTGCATGGAGATCGTTTGGCGCTTGACCTGCACAATATGTTCATTGAGCTTTCTGAGGAACTCGTTAATCTGCATCGTGAACATGGAGACCACGAGTCTTTCCGTATGGATTCACTCCGTTTTTTCGGGGTTGAACCCAATATCACAGAAGATGAGTTGAAGAGTGGGAATTTGAATGAAATGGAAGAGCGTTATAAAGAGCATGTTATAGAGAAGTATCGCATCAAGATGTCGCTCATTGTTGAAAAAGTCATGCCGATCATTCGCCAGGTTCATGAAAACGAAGGACATCAGTATCGCAATATTGCCATACCATTTACAGATGGTTCAAAAACATTACAATTAGTCGCCAATCTGGAAAATGCGGTCAATACAAATGGAGATTCCATTATTTCCGAGATTGAGAAATCAATAACGCTTTCTTTAGTAGATAATTTGTGGAAAGACCACTTGCGTACAATGGATGAATTGAAAGATTCTGTTCAGGCGGCTTCTTTCGAGCAAAAAGACCCATTAGTCATCTATAAAATTGAAGCTTTTGATCAGTTCCAGGCATTAGTAGGAGAATTGAATCGTACTGTAATTTCTTTCTTATCCAGAGGAACCATTCCTATTGCAGAGGAAAGAGATGTTCGTGAAGGCAGACGCCAGCGTACAGATATGAGTCGTACCAGTGCTGGTCGCCAAGATGCTGCTGCGGCAAAAGCTGCTGCAGCTCAGGCAGGTCAGAAAGCTAAGCCGGAGACGTTTAAGCGAGAAGAGGTTAAGGTAGGCAGAAATGAACCTTGTCCCTGTGGAAGTGGTAAGAAATATAAGCGTTGTCACGGAAAGAATTGATCAGACTACAGACATTAAGGTAAATAAAACATGAGTCATCCCGAATTTTGGTCAAAATAGAAATTATAAGAGGTCGATAGTCAATAGTCCATGGCTGCTTTTAGCTCATATTTTGCATTTCAAAATGCATATGTAATTTGGTAAATTGGAGTGTTTTTTTACTCCAACTATCGACCATCAACTATGGACCTTTTTTACCACTTTTAAATTCGGGATGACTTATGTTTTCAACAATGGTTTGACGACCTAAGTCTAAACACGTTCTAAAGACAACTTAAAGAACCCATTCATCTCCTTCAAACAATTCATTCTTCTGTCCGTTCAGGACTATGCCAACAGGAAGCCCGGACTCATGTATTACTTTTACCTTTCCTTGTTCTACACGTATATTCAACACCGAGCCTCTGAAGCGTATCTTAAAAGCATAAGCTGACCACTGCTTTGGAATAAATGGATTGAGGTGAATTTGGTCATCCCTTACACGCATCCCGCCAAAACCCTGCACTACAGCCATCCAGGTACCCGCCATACTAGTGATATGACAGCCATCCTCCGTGTCATTATTATAATCGTCCAAATCCAGACGGGCAGTGCGAAGATATAACTCATAGGCTTTGTCATAATAGCCCAATTTTGCGGCAAGCACCACATGCACACAAGGAGACAGAGAAGATTCGTGAACGGTCAGTGGTTCATAGAAATCAAAATTATTGCGATGAGTTGTCTCATCAAAATCGTCTTCATAAAAATACAAACCCTGTAAAACGTCTGCCTGCTTGATATAGCAAGAACGCAAAATTCTATCCCATGACCAGTTCTGACAAAGCGGCTGATCTATTTCTGGTAACAGACTTACAGGCTCTATTTCTTTATCTAAAAAACCATCCTGTTGAAGAAAAATTCCCCTTTCTTCATCTACTGGAAAATACATATTAGCAATAATATCCCGCCACAATTCTTGTTCTTCAAACTCTATGAGCCTTGTTTTTTCTATGATCGCAGTATATCTTTCAGCGGAGTGCTCTTTAATACTATCCAGGACAAGCAAAGTATACTCCAGGCATTTTTTAGCCGTATAATTTGTATACCAGTTGTTGTTAACATTATTCTCATATTCATTAGGACCAGTTACACCAAGAATGACATAAGCCTTTTTTGCATTGGAATAATTAGCGCGCTGCGCCCAAAAACGAGCAATACCGATCAAAACTTCCAGCCCATACTCAGAGAGATATTTATAATCTCCGGTATAGTTGATATAATTATAAATGGCATAGGCAATTGCTCCATTACGGTGAATTTCTTCAAAGGTAATTTCCCATTCATTATGACATTCTTCGCCATTCATGGTTACCATAGGGTAGAGGGCTGCACCGCTGTGAAAACCCAATTTCTCTGCATTTTCAATGGCTTTTTGTAAATGTTTATACCGGTAAACCAGCAGGTTTTTAGCCACACGTTCATCAGCCGTACTCAGGTAAAAAGGCAGGCAATAAGCTTCCGTATCCCAATAAGTACTTCCGCCGTATTTCTCACCTGTAAAGCCTTTCGGTCCTATATTTAGTCGTTCATCTTCGCCGGTATAGGTTTGGTGGAGTTGGAAAATATTAAAACGAATACCTTGCTGTGCTGCTACATCCCCTTCTATTATAATATCGCTATCCCGCCAGCGTTCTGCCCAGGCTGATGCCTGTTCTTTTAGCATAGCATCAAAGCCTTTTTCTGTGATACGATGTAAGACTTGCTTACAGTTTTCTACCAGTTTATCTTTTGCATGATTTTCAGAAGAAAGATTGGCAGCATATTTATACAAAACGACTTGGTCACTGGCTTGAACAGGTATTTTTATGGTGTTGGCAATGTATTTTTCCCTTTCGGTCAATGTGGGATCAAGCTGAATAGTGGAGCCGTTTTTGTTGATCGCAAATTGCATTCCGGTACAGACATGGAAATCAGTTTTGCGGGTAGCAGCTGTTAAATAACCTTCACCATTACCTACTGCACGTTGCACTTCTTCCCAGAATTTTTCGTCGTAATTGGAGTCTTCATTCACCACATCAAAATCGAGATAAGGACTCAGGGTCAATTCGCCTGAAAAATCGCAGGAAATGCTGTAACGAATAGCACCGGATTCATCATCCACAAGACTGCAAAAACGGGTAGCTTCTACATGAAGCACCTCGCCAGTCGGCATTTGAACCGTAAAGTTTCTTTGCAGGAAACCTTTTTGCATATCCAGCACACGCTTAAAGTGTCGTATTTCACATTTTGCCAGATCCAGTGCTTTACCATTGACCAGTACATCAATACCAATCCAATTGCAGCTATTTAATACCTTAGCGAAATACTCAGGATAACCATTTTTCCACCAGCCTACCCGTGTTTTATCCGGATAATAAACGCCTGCGACGTAACTCCCTTTCAGGCTATCGCCGGAAAATTGTTCTTCAAAATTGGCTCTTTGTCCCATTCTACCATTACCAATGCTGAAAATGCTTTCACTGATACGGTTATGCTCGTCATGAAAATCATCTTCTATGATCTGCCAGTCGTGGTGTGTGATGTATTGCTTCATTGCTCGGTTTTCTCAGTGTGGTCTTTGTGTTTAAAACTACTTTACATTAATTTCTTTTTCTTCCTGCCCCTTGACGATAATAACACTCTTTTGTTGTTTTCCTTTATATAAATGTACAAGGTTTTTTTGGTCGTCAAATAATTCGAGAAATACCCGATGACGGACATTTAGTGTTTGTAAGTCCTCTACATTCAGTACTTCCATATAACACCAAATGGCATCTGCTTCCACTTCTTTTCCCAAAAAAGTATATGCTATAGGTTGCCCATTGACTTCGAGCTCAAACTTCTGCTTCAGATAGGCTTCTATTAGTCCATCTGCTTCAGGGGCTTCTTTCTTGTCTCCGATCCAGAGTTTGTGATCTTCATTTTCCCGAATCGCTGTTTCCAGATCGTCTGCAAACATTTTCATCGTAATCTCCAATGAGCCTGCTTTTGCATTATATTGAATATCGGTCATACTGACATAGAATTTATGTCCAAAACTCATCGTCAGAAAAGCAATAGTCAGGAGTAGTATATAGCGCATAATTGTATAAAATTAAAAAAACCAAATTAAAAAATTCCAAATACCAAAAAGATAATTAGGTATTGGAAACAGATTTGGAATTTGTGTTTTAAATGTTTGAAATTTTTATTTATTCGCAAGTGCATTATTATTATTAATTTTGCCTGTTGCTTATATCTCTCTAATCAACAATCAAACCAATCCGAGCATGAGTCAGTTTTGGATGTATTTGCAATTAGGATTTGAACATATAGCTGATCTTAAAGCTTACGATCATATCCTTTTTGTTGTTGTGCTTTGCGCTGTTTATCAGTGGCGACAATGGCGCACCATCGGGATATTGGTAACGGCTTTTACCATCGGGCACTCCATTACCCTGGCTTTGGCTGCATTACGGATCATTCCTGTTCATACAGCCCTTATAGAGTTTTTGATCCCTGTTACAATACTACTGACCGCTATTTATAATATTATTATAAGTCAGAAAAAAACTGACGATAAGGTTGCTATATCTACGAATGCATTGGATGCTGATATGCCTAATGAAATTGAAAAGCCAAATAAAGCTTCTTTGTATACCAAATATGCATTGGCTGCGGGTTTTGGCTTGATACACGGCATGGGCTTTTCCAATTATTTTAGCATGCTTATCAGCAAAGAGCAAAGTCTGGTTCAGGCTTTATTGGCTTTCAATATAGGCATAGAAATCGGTCAATTATTGATTGTTGCTGTGGCTGTTGGTATTGCTTCGCTTTTTATAAATGTATTAAAAGTGAAACAAAAATACTGGATTTTGTTTATTTCTGTAGCTGTCGCTGTTATGGCTATATGGCTGATGATAGAAACTAAATTTTGGTAAAG
>JAHDFX010000329.1 GCA_020627965.1 Saprospiraceae bacterium
TTAAGCACATTGATAAGACGATCAAAGCTTTTATGGATAAACATAATGTACCTGGAGCATGCTGAAACCTGATACATCTGCATAAGTTTTGCTACTCATTTATTTAGTGTTTATGTGGATTCTGCATGTTTCTGCAATGAAGAGAATATAAAATATTGACTAAGTTGATCGTCTCAAAACAGAAAATACTATATTTGAAGTCCGTTCACGCCTTTGAAAGGTCAGTCTTTTACATTATCATTCTAATTGCTAGTAACTTATCCATATATTACAAAGGTCTTTACCTGTATGGTAATGATGTTCTGCTTATGTATAAATACATCTGCACAAATTATCTCGCACCTACTGGAATCGGATATACATAAAACCGATACCACTCTTGCAGATACGCTAAAAAACATCTGTGTTTTATTGGATGAAAATAACGACTTAACGATAGAAGAAGTTCGTAAAAAAGCAGATACATCATGGTCCGACATGGATACTTTGTACAAAAAACATAACCGACAATTTCCTTTTCATTCCATGCATGCTTTCTGGTGGCATATTATTTTGGAAAATAAAACAGAGACTGTGGAGGATTGGGTGGCAGAAATGGACCACCGGCACGTTTACGAAATCTATATCGTCAATAAGAAAGATAGCATAACGCTTAGAACCCAGACAGGTGAATGGGTGAACTATTCAGAGCGTAATTATCCTTACGTAAAAAATGCTTTTCAATTTAAATTACTGCCTGAACAACAAACCCATTTATATATCAAACACATTAGATATACAGGCTATAAAGGTTACTGGGCTGTTATAAAAACCGCAGAAAGAAAAGACAAAGAAATTAGCAAGCGGAACACTTTATTCGACTTCAGATTTCAGTTTGCCTTCATTTTTACAGGCTTTTTCTTATCAGTATTTGCTCTTGTACAGTTTTTGTTATACAAAGATAAAGCATACTTGTACTATGGGTTATACCTGCTAATAGGCACCTTATATTTTACGTATCGCTACGAACTGGATTTTGGATACTGCTTTATTTTTGGAGATATAATTAAGTACTATATTCTGTTCGAGCCGCTACTGACCTATGGCTTACTGCTTTTATATGGCTTATTCGGACAAGCATTTGCTGCACTAGAAGGAAAGTCCAAAAAAATGATGGATAATTTGGTGAAATGGCTTAAGTATGCGATACTTTTTGCTGTAATTATTCATATCCTATCTGCCATTTTCTTTGAATATAATACAGTCTATTATGTAAATCACCAAATGAAGAGGCTAATCGGTATTATCCCGCTTATATTGCTTTTTATCGTTTATAAAGGAGGGACGAGATTGTCTTATATCTTTTTCATAGGCTCTGCCTTTTTAGTTTTTACCACGCTCATTATTTTTTTCACAGGACTGATAAGGGCTGCTTTTTTTCCGGATTTTCAGTATAACTCTTATGATATATTGCGTATTGTTACGCTTATTGAATATTTCTTCTTTGCCATTGCATTAGGCTACAAAACCAAACTCATCCAAGACGACAAAAACCGTATAGAACGGGAACTTGTTGATACCGAAATCAAAGCCCTAAAAGCCCAACTTAATCCACATTTTATCTTCAACTGCCTAACCTCAATTAAAAGCCTGATTAGAAAAAATGAAAATGATAAGGCAGATCAATACTTACAATATTTTGCAAAGTTGATAAGAGCCACATTGAATTATTCTGAAAAAGAAAGCATTACGCTCGAAAAAGAATTGAAAATTGCCGACTTATATGTAAAAATGGAAGCCCTGCGATTCAATCATTCTTTTGAATTTCAAATTATTACTGATGAAGCTGTTTACCTTGAAAATATCTTTGTTCCGCCTGTTGTACTTCAGCCTTATCTGGAAAATGCCATACACCATGGACTACATCCCAAAAAAGGACAAAAAGAACTGAAAGTTGAAGTTTATCCTGAAAAAGAGCATATCATTTGTGCTATAGATGATACAGGTATCGGCAGACAGCAGGCTACAAAAAGAAAAGCTGAACGCCTGAATAAAACTGCATCTTTTGGTATGAAGTTGACAAAAAACAGAATTGAACAATACAATAAACAATTGGGCGAAAATGCCTTAGCTCTTAAAATTATTGATAAAGCAGATGAAAATGGACAAGCTACAGGAACACGTATAGAAATTATGTTTATGACAAAATGATTGAGAAAATACGCTCAAAAAGTCCTATTTTTCATATATTTACATCAGCCTAAACCTAAACACCAACAAAATGCTTAAAGCCATAATCATAGATGACGAACAAAACGCCATAGACCTCCTTCTCGACGAAATCGAAAAAAACTGCCCGGAGATCAAAGTTATTGACACCTGTTGCTCCGGCATGGAAGGTGCCAAAAGTATCCGAAAACACCAACCCGATGTGGTGTTTCTTGATATTGATATGCCCGGACTCAATGGTTTTCAAGTGATGGAAGTTGTGGAGGATATGGATTTTGAAGTTATTTTTATAACCGCTTATAATCAATATGTTCTGGAAGCATTACGACTTAGTGCCATTGATTATTTATTAAAGCCAATTGGTGAGGAAGAACTCATAACTGCTGTACAACGTCTGCTCAGGCATAAACGGGCTGCCCGCTATTTCAAGCGACATTACAAAGCACTCACCTACAACTTAAATGAAGACAATGTCCTTAAAAAAGTGGCTTTCCCTACCCAGGAAGGCTATGAATTTATTGCTTCAAAAGATATACTTTATTGTAAAGCAGACAGCAATTACACCACCGTTCATCTGAATAATGATACCCGAAGAGTTTACTCCCGTTCACTGAAAGCCACAGAAGAAATTCTGGAAAGTTACTATTTCTATCGTATCCACAATTCTCATCTTATTAATCTCAATCACATCAGGAAATATATTCGCGGGGACGGCGGCTGGGTGGTTATGACCAATAATGAAAAACTTTCTGTATCGAGACAATACAAAAGAGGACTGTTAAAACTCATCTCTTAGCACATATCCTTATATAATCCATATTCTTCTTTTATCTTTTCTGTAAGTTGTCAGCAAAAATGCGGGAACTACACACTCAAAGCCGCGAATTACATATTCCTCCTTTTTTTATACGAAAATGCTTATAACTTTATCATGCAATTAGATAAGATATTTTAGTCCTGTAACACCATCTGAAAGTATATCTAAATAAAATATTTTTATCAATCTGTAACATTTTCAGCATTGACAGGAATAGTATAGTATAAGAGTATATTTAACTTTCTATCAATCTTGAGTTTGAATTTGTCTTTTGAATTTAAATTTAACCATAAAACCTCTATACTGTGGCAACAGCTAAACCAAGTATCACCATAGGCGGCAAAAAAGTAACACCTTACCATGTTACGCTGCACCAAAAATGCAATCGGCATCACCGCTTTCAGGTCGTCATATCTTCTGAAAAAATAGAAAGCGACAACAGCATTGCGATTGATAACTCGATTGGCTATATCGGGCAGTCTATGGAGATTAAAATCGAATGTGCGGGGAATGAGCTGCTGTTCAAAGGCATCATTACCAAAATACACATAGACCGAACCTATGCCGGAGACAACCACATCGTTTTTACCGGCTACAGCCCGACCTACATGATGGAAGACGGCGCAGGCACCAAGTCTTATGCTGAAAAAGACCTGCAAGGTATCATTGATGAAATACTGGGAAAATATCCGGCAAATCAGTTCAACAGCAAGGTGTCGCCACAATACACGAAGCAGATTCCTTATGTGGTACGCTATAAAGAAACGGACTATCACTTTGTCAGCCGTCTCGCCGCCATTTATGGAGAATGGTTTTACTACGACGGACAATCTGTTATTTTCGGAGAACTGGAAAACCCCGACAGCATAGACCTGACGCTTGGCAAAGACCTTAATTCTTTCGACTTCGGCGTACAGGTACGACCAGACAATTTTACTTATCAGTCTTACCATTACGAAGAAAACAGCGTTATCGAAAAATCAACTGCCGATTTCAAGCCGAGTTGGATGGATGATTACAGCGAAAAAGTATTGGATGCAGCAGACGATATGTTTTCCGAAGAACCCCTGATTCCAGTTTGGCACAATGCCAGAAAAGACACCTTAGTCCAACACCTGGCAGAAACCCGCAAATCTTCCATCCTCAGCGATGCCGTATTTTTCAAAGGCGAAAGTAAGAATGCAGCCGTATCCGTAGGCGGAAGAATCAGCGCACAGGCACAAAGTAAAAGCTCGGATGGCAGCAGCACACCTGTTGTTATCGGCAGATTCCGGGTAACATCGGTCACGCACCACCTGAATGCCAATAACGATTACACCAATCACTTCGAAGCCATTCCGCTGACTGTGCCTATACCGCCAGTCAATCCAAATGTATATAAACCCGAAGCAGAATCTCAGGTGGCTGTCGTCAAGGAGAATAGTAATGATATTGATGATGGTAGAATGGGGAGAGTACGAGTACAATTCAAATGGCAGACCGGCGATGAGATGACTCCTTGGATACGGCAGAACACCAATTATGCCAGTGGTGATAGAGGCATTTATTTCGTTCCCGAAATTGGTGACGAAGTCTATATAGATTTCGAGCAAGGCAATCCCGACCGCCCCTATATGCAAGGCGCACTTTACAACGGTAAGACTAAACCTGAATACTTCGATAAAGACAACAACTACAAAGTCATCAAAACCCGCAGCGGGCATACCATACTCTTCGACGATAAAGACGGTGAGGAAAAAATCACCCTA
>JAHDFX010000330.1 GCA_020627965.1 Saprospiraceae bacterium
AGCGAAGTTTTAGTCATTATAGTACCCGGCGAGACTTCACCAATTAATACTGTCGGACAGCCCATAACAATACTCCCACCATGTGCCGTCATATCGCCCATACGTGCGGCTGGCTTACCGCCAATGAGTACTCCGGTAGAACCCAATATAACGGAATCAGGTGGTCCGACACAAGTACACATATCACCCATGACCGATGCTGGCATATTACCAATCAGTACTGTAGGTACACCTGGTCCCGTAATTGGTCCACCAACATGTGGTACAGGTGGCATACCAGGTGTAACCATCGGGCAAATATGCATATCTCCTATTCTGGCGGCTGGTTTCATAATTTACGAGGTTTGTAGGAAAAATTCCGACTTGTTTTTGATTAATTTATTATCGCTAAACTGATATTCAATCATTTGTTCATTTTTGGCTTCTAGGATATATTTGTCTATGGGCCCGAAAAATTTTCTTAACTGTGCTTCATCACTAGTCTCTAAAAAAGTAGGTAACACTCTTGGGTCATAAAATCGAAAATAGAGTTTTTTACCTGCTTCAGTTTTGACCATTAGGAATTTTTTAAGGTGCAAATAAACAGTCTTAAAGTTCTCCTGGCTCTCCATGATAATTCCCCAGTGCTGCCCACCGCTATTTGCCAGATACCAGTCTGTAAAGATAGACGGGCGAGTATAAGTGAATAGCCAAGGAGCTACCGTGCCCAATTTTTGTTCTGCTTCTCCTTTATACATGCACATATGTCGAGGGTTGAAGCGTTTTGCTTCAGTGATTCGGGCATGCATTTTAGCTGCGTCTAATAATATATAGTGCTGTTCACCCATTTTCAGTTTCTTATTGGAATGGGATAACCAAAATAAGTCATAAAAGGTGGTCGTGGCTGATTATAATATGTAGCAAATTTTTTCGTACAAAAACCTTCAACAGCCTTATAATCTTCCATACCATGAACATTATCAGCATAAAGTATAGGCTGATCGGGAAAATGATAACGCAAAGCATCCATAATATTCAAACGAACCGATTTTTTATATGCCCCTACTTTATCAATGATTAATGGCGTTCGCATATAATCTGATATGGCAGCAAGAGCATCATAAGTACCAATAAGTGATAAAGTTCCTATACATTCAATAAATTCATCAATCTGCTGTTCGTTATGGGTAATCTGAGCCTTTTTGATGTATTCACTGGTTATTCTATCTTCTCCTAAAGCTGCCTGAGCAATTTTTACTGATTTACTATTTTGCCATTCGGGACGCAAAGCGATTTCTGTTAGTATTTTTTTTGCATTTGATGCTTTAGCTTTAGCTATCAGGAGTAGCATTTCATCTGAAGTATCCTCTTGCATCAGGTGTATCAATCGCTCATGATAAATCACTAAATCCTCTTTTTTAGCTAGTTTTCGGAGAGCATCTATAATACGTTCTTTAGCTGTGTCATTTCTTTGTGTTCCTTCGTATACTAAAACATTTAGCACATTGGCATCATCAATATACTCAGTACCATTTTTGGCAAGGCTAATTTGTATACAAGTATTTATTATTAGCTCTACAATATTTTCTCTAACTCCTGTTTCTCCTTCTGCCAAATGTTTTTTCAGAATAGAGATAGCTTTCTCCGCTATTTCCCCATTTACAATCAATCCTTTTGAAGGAGCTGTAAACTCAATTCCTTTTTCAAAAGATTCTACATATAAAAGGGCTATCTGTTCCGGATTATTACCTTGATTATTCATATTACTTACTTTACTATTGCAAGTTAAACATAAGACAGAGAATAGCAATGTCATTATAAAGTTATGGTGTATTTTCATGTCCTAGGTATCGTATCCCACTGATTTTGTGTTCCTGATGAATATTTTAAATTTCGGGGGCAATATCGTAATCTATAATCAGTCCAGGATTGCTGGAAATGCATAAAATTAGTGGGGTCATCAACATCACTCAAATTAAGGCCTGCTGACCTATGTCCTACCTCATGTAATATAGTCCATTTCGCTACATTCAAGCTGGCAACACCTTCTTGTATTAGAATAGGGTTTGATGACCAACCGGCGGCGGGGAATTCAACAGTAGAACCAACAGCCTGCGGTTTAGTTAAGGGTGAGCATGTTATTTCATTACCATTAATAGCAGTTATCCTCACCGTTTCACTGCCAGCACCTGCACCTATGGGCGCTGTATCTCCTACTTTAAAAAAAACTCTGCTACCTCTTACAGTAAATTTTGTGTTCTCCCCTATCGTACTACTAGTAGCATGTTTTTTCGTTATAGAACTACAAGTAATTGTATTACCTGCAATAGAAGATATAGTCACATTTTCTTTGTTAGTACCTGTACCTAGAGGTACTACATCACCTACTTTGAATTACACCTGCTTCCTTAACCTGAAATGTGTTGCTGCCTACATTAGCTCCTCTATGGTGGTCTTTAGCTAATGCTCTACAAGATATGTTTTTGCCATTTACAGCTGTGATGGTTATGGTTTCTTCATTGCCGCCTGAGTCCAATTGAATTTTATCACCAACTTTAAAAACTGTACTACTTTCTGTTATAGTTAGCCTAGTATCTCCTTTTTTTACATCTTTATCCAGATTGTAAACTGCTGCGGGAGTACTTAGATGGTATAGCGCAACAGGTGATGTTGTATAATAATAGGATTTCATGTCTCTTATAATAGCTACTCTCACTTTAGAGCCAGTGCCCGTCATTGCCTTTTGTATAGCTTTCAGATCGTCGCCCCCACCTGCTGCAATATCGTAATTTAGTACACCGGTACCTGATTTGAAAGTAACTTTGGTAGTATTATTTTTAGGGTCAAAATTTTCAATATTATATTTAACTACTCCTTCTTTTAGTTTTTTATTTGCGTCTGACTGATGAGCAGCATAGTCGGCTGTAGGAAATCGTAGGTGAACTTTGGTTGGGTGGTCTATTTTAGCCACAATTACGTTGACAATTCTTTCTTTGTAAACATGAACGCTTAATTTGGCAAATTCCATAGAGGAATTACATATTGCAAGGGCTTTGAGTTCGGTATCTTTTTTATTGGTACTACCTGCATTTAATTTTAGGTCAAATTTGGCTGATCCGGTTGCCGGGTCTGGCTTACAAACAGAATTATCGCTGCATTTAAATTCAAAATCCGTACCGACTAATCCCCCTTCAATGGTAACTTGAACGAAAGTATGATCTGATTTTTTTATGCAAATATGATCGTCTGTTGAATCCGCAGCCGTATCAAAATTATCATAACCGTAGCGTTGTTTACCCGATTCACTAAATACAACCTTAGCCACAGTAATCCTCACTGTTTTTTCGATAGACCTGCAATCAGGAGAGGTTCTTGTTACTTTTATGATCTCGGCATCTTTGTTTGTAGATACATCACTTAATGCTTCTACAGTGACGGTTGACGAATTTGGATGATTAAGCCTTACTTTACCACTACTCGTAGTCCATGTGAATGTACCTCCTGAAAATCCGTCTAAATCACTAACCTTAAGCTGTATTTTCCCTCCATCTACACAGACAATCTTGCACTTTGCTTCAACCTTGAAGTCAATTGGGCAATTTTGTCTCTGTGCTTCTTTTTCAACCTTCGGTTTTCCTGGCTTTTTATTCGGACAAGGTTCAACGGTATTATTGCAGGCACGATTTCCATCGGGCGTACTTCCAGGAGCGACAGGTATAGGAGTTTTGATTCCAGACATTTTAAGAAATATTTTTCAGGTTCTTTTCAATATAAATTTGAATTTTTCTATCAGTCCTTGTATTTCCTGATTTGTTGTCTTAGTGGATTCTGTATCTTTAAATGTGTCAGTTATCCAGGCATACATTGGGTCTTCATCAAACTTATGTCCAATGGTGAATGTAAGTCCAACAAAGAGATTTCTACCTTCGTTGAAATTAATATCGTATTGGTCAGCTTTTCGACAGGCTCTACTTATCAAGTCATTCAATAATCCTTTTCCGAGAAATGCTGATTTTTCTGGATAGATTGATGATATAATCTCAATCAACTCTTTTTTACCTTGTGTGTAATCTTCTGCTAACTTTTTTTTATTTTCAAAATCATTAAGCCTCATAAGTGCAGCGAGTGCATATTCTCCGTTTTCGCCTATCACATTTTTATGATAATCAATATAAAGATTATGGAGCTGATCTGCTTTAGATAGTTGGTTTGGATAGAAATCACTATCATTTAACACAACTTGTATCCAGGGGTACTGCGGATCTGTATCAAAATAAGCCCCCAATAGAATCATTAACTCGATAAAAAAACGAACAGGCCCCATTCTCGAAAAGCCATACTCTGCTGCATTATGTTTTCCCAGACGAATTAACTTTCTTAGCGTTTCGTCATCTCTTGTTTGAGTGTGTAATGGACTGAATTGTCTGATATGTCTGAGCATATTAGCTTCAAACTCAAGCGTTCCGGCTTCAGCCATTTTATCAAACTGCTTTTTACTTATGACCAGCATATTCAAAAAATTAGTTGCATCAGACAAAAATCAATTAATCTTTACCAAAGCCCCCTGCAAGCTGGCCATACCGGAAGATTTTAGTTTCAGGGTAGCATTGCCACCGACTTCTGTATTCACATCACTGGCGACTTTTACGCTCGTTTTACCCGATACATCTACTGATTGATTACTGACTAGTTCGGCAGCCATATCGCCACTGAGCTTGAGGTTTTTCCTGGCTCCTATGGTGACGTTATTACCTTTTTCTGTCAGTTCGCTGCTGGCTGAAAT
>JAHDFX010000331.1 GCA_020627965.1 Saprospiraceae bacterium
AAAGACTTTTAGCCTGTTGCAAAGTCTTTACATCATCCCGGATGAGGATGAAATGGCTATTCGTCTTCTTGAAGTTCATTTTGCGATCCGCTTGTTGAGGAACGTATTGTAGAATATGATGAAAAACAGGCGATTCGAAATAGGGCGACTGCTCATTAGAAATAAAATAACAACGCAACTTCCGACTCTTTAAGATCAGTCTTTCAAAACCTAGCTCTTTACACAGCCAGCGCATCCTCAATGCCTCGAATAATGCCCGCAATTCTTTCGGGATTTTACCAAAGCGATCACCGATTTTCTGACTGAATACACCGAGCTGTTCCTCATTTTCAACCTTATCCAACTCCGTATACAGATTCAGCCTTTCCTGGATATTATTCACATAATTATCCGGAATCAACATCTCTATATCCGTCTCCAAATGTACATCACGGACAAATTTACGTTCCTTGATCAAGTCTTCTTTAAACAAGGATTTGAAGTCCGTTTCTTTGAGTTCCTGAATGGCTTCATCCAATATTTTCTGGTAAGTTTCATAACCTATATCCGTTATAAAACCGCTTTGCTCACCACCAAGTATATTACCAGCACCTCTAATATCCAGATCACGCATGGCAATATTAAAACCACTGCCCAGATCAGCAAATTCTTCAATCGTACGGAGGCGTTTTCTGGCTTCCGAAGTCAGTACCGACAAAGGCGGACAGAACAGATAACAGAAAGCTTTTTTATTAGAACGCCCTACCCTTCCACGCAATTGATGCAGGTCGCTCAATCCAAAATGATGTGCATTATTGATAATGATCGTATTGGCATTCGCAATATCCAGCCCTGTTTCTATGATATTGGTACAACAAAGCAAGTCATATTTGCCACTGATAAAATCCAACAAAGTAGACTCCAGCTTTGAGGCCTCCATTTGTCCATGCGCCATCGCAATATCGACATCCGGACAGAGCCTGTTCAGCATAGCCATCATGTCGGGCAGTTCTTTTACTCTATTGTGCAAAAAGAAAACCTGTCCGCCCCGGTATATTTCATAATAAATGGATTCCTGAATCAACTTATCATTAAAAACACGTACCTCTGTATGAATAGGCTGTCGGTTCGGCGGCGGCGTATTGATGACCGACAAATCACGGGCAGCCATCAGAGAAAATTGTAACGTACGGGGAATCGGGGTAGCCGTCAGCGTCAGTGTATCTACATTGACTTTTAAATTCCGAAGCTTTTCTTTTGCGGCTACGCCAAATTTCTGCTCCTCATCAATCACCAGCAAACCGAGGTCTTTGAATTTGACTTTTTTGCCCAATAAGCCATGTGTACCAATAACTATATCGACTTCGCCTTTTTCCAATTTTTCCAGTAAAATCCGCTTTTCTTTGGAAGTTCGGAAGCGATTGAGATAATCGACTGCTGCACCAAACTGATCAAGTCGATTTTTGAAGGTATGATAATGCTGCAATGCCAGAATCGTTGTCGGCACCAATATGGCTACCTGTTTGCCTCCATCTATTGCCTTAAAGGCTGCTCGTATCGCTATCTCAGTTTTACCAAAACCCACATCTCCACAAATCAGCCTATCCATTGGGTAAGCCTTTTGCATATCAGCTTTTACATCATTGGTGGCTTTATATTGATCCGGCGTATCTTCGTATATAAATGAGGCTTCCAGCTCGTTTTGCTCGTGTCCGTCTTCAGGAAAAGCAAAGCCTTTGGCAGCCCTTCGGCGGGCGTAGAGTTTTATCAGCTCCGCTGCAATATCTTTGACTTTTTTCTTCGTCTTACGCTTCAGTCTTGCCCAGGTATCCGTGCCTAGTTTGGTCAATTTGGGCGGTTTGCCTTCTTTGCCAACGTATTTAGAAATCTTATGTAAGGAATTGATACTTACGTATAAAATATCGTTATCTCGGTACACCAGTCGCACCGCCTCCTGAATATGTCCTTTGATGTTGATTTTTTCCAGGCCCGAATAGCGTCCTACACCATGATCGATATGTGTCACCCAGTCTCCCGGCTGCAATTCGCGTAGCAGTTTGACATTTAGGGCTTCGCTCTTTTTATAGCCTTTTTTGATCTGATATTTATGGTAGCGTTCAAATATCTGATGATCGGTATAACAGGCTATTTTCAGTTCCATATCTACAAAGCCGAGGTGAATGGCTTTAGAGATCGGATGAAATTGTAATGTTGCCCCCAAGTCTTCAAAAATGCTATAAAAACGCTTGATTTGACGAGGATTGTCCGTAAACAGATAATTCTCAATTTGCTGTGAAGTATTCCCCTGGAAATTATCAATCAACAAATCAAAATTTTTATTGAAGCTGGGCTGAGGTTTGGAATTATAGGCAATCTTCGTATTGTCTTCTTTAAAAAACGAATTATTACCGACTTCCACTATCGGAAAACCCAGCATGCTCTGCATGACATCTTTAGGAAAAATAAATGCCCGATCCTGTAAAAATACCGCTTCATCACTTTCATCCCTCTCCGCTATTTGCTCTGCCAGTTCAGTCGCTTTTTCAAAGCAATTTTGCAGTTTGTCGATTAGTATTTGAATGTCTTTTACCCAGATGCTGGTATTTTTGGGAAGTATATTCAGTACAGAAGTTTTCTGTTCCGGTTTAAACTGTGATTGTACATTAGGCACGATCGTCACTTTCGCTATATTGCGGGTAGACAATTGGTCGGCAGGATTAAAAGTACGAATACTTTCTACTTCATCATCAAATAGCTCTACCCGGTAAGGCTGATCATTTCCGTAGGAAAAAATATCCACGATGCCACCCCTTATAGAGAATTGCCCTGGCTCGTATACGAAGTCGGTATGCTCAAATCCATATTCTACCAGCACCGAGACTATAGTATCTGTATCCAGACTTTCATTTTTGGCGATGTCTATCCGGTTTTCTTCCAATACCGCCGGCGCCACTACTTTTTCAAACAAAGCTTCAGGATAAGTAACAATAATAACCGAAGCGTCTTTTTTGCCGACGAATTTACTCATCGCCTCCACCCTCATCAGTACGTTCAGATTGTTCAGCTCTTTAAATTTTGCTGGCTTTTTAAAGGAATCGGGAAAGAATAGAACAGGCTTACGCTCAAAGAATCCATTGAGGTTATTTTGCAAATAAGCGGCTTCTTCTTTGTCGGCTGCTACCAGCACGATATTGTGCGGATGCGCCATATACGTTCCGGTCAGGACAAAGGATTCCTGTGCGCCTATCGTTCCGGTGATTTGTAGTCGGGCAGGCGTTTCTTCTTGCAACGCATCGGTAATTGTCCGGGTGCGTTCATCTTCTCGGTATAGCTCAAGTAAGCTGAGTAGGTTGCTCACAGCGCAAAGGTAAGGAAATCAGTGGCAGTTTCAATAGCAATGGCAATATCTGTATTAACTTTTATAAGGCTTTCAATTCTTCAAGAAAGTCATCAATGCTTATAATATCAACTTTTGGAAAGGGAATATCTTTTAATATAGAAAAGTGTTTGTCTTTTGTTACTACGTATTTTACTCTTCCAGCAATCGCACAATCGACAAACTTATTGTCATCAGGGTCTTGTGTAATTAGATTCCACCTAAAGCTTATTTCTATTTTTTCGACATTTGATAACTGAATGAGTAAATCGGCTATGTTATGGGCGACTATTGCGCTCGCTTTTCGCTCAATGATTTCCACATATTCACTCAATATTTCATTGGATATGACCAGTTGGATTTTTCCATTAAGAATCGCATCAAAGATTGGACGATATACTGATTTTCGGGAGATAGAAATGAGAAGCACATTGGTATCCAATACTACTTTTACATCACTCATACTTCGTTCTCATATGTTCATTCGACCAATCCTCCATTGTCTGATCTGTCCAGCCATTTTCACCCCATAATCTGTCCATTTCATCTGAGGCTTTATCAGCGAAATATTTAGCCAGAATATTTTTTATTTCAATTAACTGACTCTCAGGCAACTCGTAACTATATAGTTTGAGTATTTCTAATTGTAAATTGGTCAGACTTTTTGCTGTTTTCATTGTTTAAATATGTGCTAAATAATAAGGTCACTCAATAATTGAGATTAGCCGTTTTATAAATGTAAGGTTTTCAACAGGGATATGCAAGTTTTCTATGAAGAACACGGTAGATTGAAATCTACCGCTTTTGCGAAATTAACGTCCTGTTAGCAAAAGCGTAAGGTTTCAACCTTACGTGTAAAAAGGCGCAAAAAATAGGCGGTTAATTTTAAAAATTAATGCTTCATCGTATGAAGGAATATGACGCTATTATTCAACGTAAGTATAATTAAATTTGGAAGAAAACGCATTTGTTAAGCGAGCGGTAGAAAAGAAGAGCATTATCATTATAAAAGAAATGCTAAAAGATAATGTTGCCGTGGAAAAAATAGCCCAGTATTGTAAAGTTAGCATCGACTATTTACTTGATATTCAAAAAGAAACGAATGATAAAGAGTAAATCCAAAGCCTAATCTTAATCCCTGAAAGACAAATTCCACCATCTAGAAAAGAACATCATTTTGAATTTGATTCTCCCTTAATAGTTGTCGTAGAGGCTAAAGCCTTTCATGACTCTCATCTTTTGACTTCTATGGTATGAAAGTCCCTACTTCTTCCTGGCGTTTTTGTTCGGCTTTTAGGGCTTCTTTGTAACTGATATATAATCGAAGTATAATTATCACGACTGTGACTGTGACTGTGACTGTGACTGTGACTGTGACTGTGACTGTGACTGTGACTGTG
>JAHDFX010000068.1 GCA_020627965.1 Saprospiraceae bacterium
CCATAGGCTGACGCAATACTTCCAATACTGTCCGTTTAAACTCCGGTAATTCATCTAGAAAAAGTACACCATTGTGAGCCAGAGAAATTTCACCAGGCATAGGATTAGAGCCGCCGCCAACTAATGCAACATCACTAATCGTATGATGCGGCGAACGAAATGGACGTGCAGCGATCAATGAAGAATCAGAAGGCAGCTTGCCAGCAACGGAATATATCTTAGTTGTTTCCAATGCTTCATTTAAAGAAAGCGGTGGCAAGATGGTAGGAAAGCGGCGAGCCAGCATCGTCTTACCAGCACCCGGAGGACCAATTAAGATGACATTATGCCCACCAGCAGCGGAAATCTCTAAAGCTCGCTTAATATTTTCCTGACCTTTCACATCCGAAAAATCTACTGTATGGTGCTGCTGTTGATAGGCAAATTCTTCTCTTGTATCTACTTCTGTAGGCTGCAATTCACTTTTACCATTAAAGAAATCTACCACTTCACGAAGTGTCTCTACTCCGTAAACATCAAGATTATTCACGATAGCAGCCTCCTTAGCATTTTGCTTCGGCACAATCAGTCCTTTAAATTCCTCTTTACGGGATTGAATGGCAATAGGCAAAGCCCCTTTGATTGGTCGCAGGCTACCGTCTAAGGATAATTCACCCATCATGACGTAGTTTTCCAACTCATCGCCTTTAATTTGCTTAGTAGCACCAAGTATACCGATACAAATAGGCAGGTCATAAAAGGAACCTTCTTTACGAATATCAGCCGGAGCCATATTGGTGATAATCCGTACACGAGGCAGGTTGAGTTCATTATTTCTAATCGCTGCTTGTATACGGGCATAGCTCTCCCTGACTGCCCCATCTGGCAGTCCGACCAGCACATATCCCGGCTGTCCCTGTTGAAATTGTCCGCCTGCATTGATCTCGATGGTGATGGTTTTAGCATCCACTCCGTATACCGCACTTCCGTATGTTTTGACTAGCATGATTGTGTTTTATTATGCAATAATAAATAGAGTACATATATATAGAGTGGTATTTTGGAGAAATTCCATAAATTAGAAACACTTTTTAGATGAAAAGTCCAACATTCAATCGAACTAGTGAAGTCCTTTGGAGAGTTTTGGTATTTACTGTACTTTTGTTTATATGTTTTTTTACAAAAACACCCTCCTACTAGTTTTAATCGCACTCATAATAGTGGCAATTAGTTGCAAACAGACTTTGCTTAATGATAAATACAATTTACAAAATCCGGATCAAATCATTCAATTATCGAAGTCTTTGACTGAAATTTCAGGGTTGACTTATATAGGAAATGGAAAAATAGCTGCTGTACAGGATGAGAAAGGGCAACTATTCATCATTGATACAAAAACAGGAGAAGTAATATCCAAAGACAAATTTGGTAAAAATGGTGATTATGAAGGAATCGCCCTGGTGGGAAACACCGTTTATAGCGTGGAAAGCACCGGTACAATTCATCAGATCAGTTTATCCGGAAAGGTAAAAGAATTAGAAAAATACAACACTAAATTATCCGGTAAAAATGATGTTGAAGGTTTGTGTTATCATGCGCCTTCAAATAGCTTGTTATTAGCTTGTAAAGGACAGTCGGGCAAGAAAAAACACAAAAAGGGAGTACGGAGTGTCTATGCTTTTGACTTAAAAAAAAGTAAACTCCACAAAAGGCCTTTCTTAGAAATTTCAGAAGAAGAAATAGGAGAAAAATTGGGCAGAAATATGATAGGTAAATTTCAACCTTCAGGTATTACAATCGCTCCGGAAGATGGCAAAATATATATTATCTCATCCGCTGGAAATGCCATAGCCATATATAATGAGAATAAGCAACTGGAACAAGCCTTAACATTATCGAAGTCCGATTTTGCACAGCCCGAAGGAATCTGCTTTGACGAAAATGGTACATTATATATTTCTAATGAGGGTAGAGATGGACGTGCCAATATTTTGGTATTCAAAAAAAACACCTAAGGGACCACACGATCTCTTTTTTTATTTTCTTTTTGAGTTTTAGTCGATTTTGACTAATTTTGTAGTCGAAAATGAAAAAAGATACTCGAAATAAGATCATCACAGCAGCTAAAAAGTACTTCAACAAACATGGCTTTGGAGCCGTATCACTCCACGAACTGGCGCAGAATATGGGGATCAGCCGGGGCAATCTAACCTATCATTTTAAAGATAAAACGGTCTTATTAGAAGCCATTGCTGCGGGTATGTGGGCTAAGATAGAAGCAGAACGTAACAAGTCCCGACAGTTTCCTTCTTTTGAAAATTTACACAACGAAGTACAGCTATACTACCGTTTTCAAAAAGAATATTCCTTCATTTTTCTGGATACACATGTACTCAAACACCCGACTATACGTAAGAAATTCAGGGAAATGACAGCACAAACCATTCAGGATAATAAAGCTGCTATTGCCTTTTCCATGAAAATGGGCAATCTAAAACCAGAACCTGTTCCGGGCATGTATCATCATATAGCTTTTATATCCTGGATGCTCATGTTCTTTTGGTTACCGCAACAAGTCATTCGGGGAGAAAAGAACAGCGAAGATGCCGAAAAAATGATCTGGAGTATTCTGATTCCCCATTTTACCCCAAAGGGATTAGAATCATTCAAAGCCTTTTTCGGAGAAGATTATTATAAAAGCTTAGGAGACCCCTTTGAAATAGATTTAAGTAAGATAATTTCGTTTTAGGCGTGTTATTGTGCGTTGTGTTAATGTGTTATCGTGCGTTTTGTACAATAACACGATAACACAATAATACGATAACACAAAAAAACACAAAATATGCAAACCATACAATCCAGAATCAACCCAAATAGTCAGCAATTCAAAGACAACAGGGAAGGTAT
This sequence comes from Saprospiraceae bacterium, assembly GCA_020627965.1. Lineage (GTDB taxonomy): Bacteria > Bacteroidota > Bacteroidia > Chitinophagales > Saprospiraceae > JAHDEO01. The sequence continues at coordinate 2,887 of JAHDFX010000068.1, forward strand.
GCTCGAATTTATCAGTCAATTGGAGGCAGCTTTTGAGAAGGGGCGCTTTCAGGGTAAGGACAAGCATATTGAACGTGCCAGAAAACGGGGTAAACTATTGGCACGTGAACGCATCGAATTATTATTGGACAAAGACAGCCCCTTTTTGGAACTATTACCCTTGGCGGGAATGGAGCGAAAGGATGGTTTTGGTGCAGGAGGAACCAATGTGTCGGGCATCGGTCTGGTGGCGGGTAAATTATGCATGATTAACTCCAATGTAGGAACACGAAAAGGCGGTTCAGTCGATTATGCGACGGTATTCAAATCACTACGTGTTGGAGAGATCACCGAACAATGTGCTTTACCTACGGTCAATCTGGTCGAAAGCGGCGGAGCGAATCTGCCCGATCAGGCAAAGATATTCAACTATGGCGGTGAAACCTTCCGGCAAATTACCCAACGTTCCAAAATGGGTTTGCCGACGATCTCTGTCGTATTCGGCAATGCCACAGCCGGAGGTGCTTATGTGCCTGGCATGTCCGATTTTGCTATCTTTCAAAAACAAGCCGCAAAAGTTTTCTTAGCCGGACCACCATTGGTGAAAATGGCAACCAACGAAGAATCAACCGACGAAGAACTAGGTGGCGCAGAGATGCACAGCCGTATATCGGGTGTATCCGATTATCTGGCGGAGGATGAACGGGATGGTATCCGAATTGCCAGAGAACTGATGGAAATTGTAGCAGTCCATAAGCCACATTTAATACCCGATTTACCTATTGAAGAACCTTTATACAATAAAGAAGAAATACTGGGTGTCGTTCCTGCTAATGTAAAAACGCCCTTCGATGTCCGAGAATTGATCGCCAGGGTAGTGGATGGCTCTAAATTCTCTGAATTTAAACCGGAGTATGGAAATACGATGGTCACTGGCTGGGCTAAAATACATGGCTATCCTATCGGCATTGTAGCCAATAATGGAGTTATCTTCTCCGAATCTGCCAATAAAGGCGCACAGTTTATACAGTTATCAAATAAAAATAATATCCCACTCATTTTTATGCAAAATACCACTGGTTATATGGTGGGGAAAGCCTATGAAGAAGGTGGTATTATTAAGAATGGAGCAAAGCTCATCAATGCCGTTTCTAATAGTGAAGTCCCCCACATCACCTTGATGATCGGTTCTTCCTACGGAGCAGGGAATTACGGCATGAGCGGGCGTTCCTATCGACCACATTTTCTCTTTGCTTATCCCAATTCAAAAATAGGTGTCATGGGCTCCGAACAATTGGCTGGTGTGATGGAGATTATTCAAAAGGCGGCTGCAAAAAAACGTGGTATTCCTTACGATGCGGCCCAGGCCGAAATGCTGAAACAGATGTTGATTATGGAGGCAGAAAAGAAGTCTTCAGCCTGGTATTCCACTTCCGAACTTTGGGATGATGGTTTACTTGATCCAAGAGAAACAAGGAATTATCTGGGCTTTGCTTTGGCAATTGTCTATAATCAGGAGATAAAAGGAGCTGATGGATATGGGGTATGGAGAATGTGAGTGAGCGATCCCGCAGGGTGAATGTCCAGTGGACATTCAAGCGAACGAACCACGACAGTGGGTGGGAAAGCAGGTCTAAGGGCATTGAGAGAAGAGAGACTTTTTTATTAATTGAGAATAAATAAAATTATGAAACACAACTTCAAAAATTTAGGGGTTTGGAAGAGGGGGAAAAAGCTTGTTAAGACTATTTATAATTTGACCAGAAGTTTTCCAGAAGAAGAAAAATATGGTTTGGTTAGCCAAATGAGAAGATGCGCTGTGTCAATTCCTTCTAATATCGCTGAAGGTTGTGGCAGAGATACTGACAAAGATTTAGCTCGGTTTTTACATATTGGCATCGGCTCGATTTGAGAACTGGAAACTCAGTTATATCTATGTTGTGATATAGGATATATCAATAAAAAAGAAACAGATAAGTTAATAGATGAAGCAGAAGAAATCCGCAGGATGATAACAGGCTTCATTAAAAAACTTAATATCAACTATGCAAAATAAAAATCTCTCTTCTCTCAGTGAGCTTGCGAACGGTCTCTCTTCTATATTAATCGCCAACCGTGGCGAAATAGCCAGCAGAGTCACCCGTACCTGCAAGAAAATGGGGATACGGAGTATTGCTGTATTCTCGGAAGCCGACAGGAATGCACCATTTGTACAAGAAGCAGATGTGGCAGTATTTATAGGTGAAAGCAGCCCGGCAGCCTCTTATTTAGATCAGGATAAGATCATTGAAGTAGCTAAGAAAACGGGGGCAGATGCCATTCATCCGGGCTATGGTTTCCTTTCGGAAAATGTGGAATTTGCAAAGCGATGTGAAGCTGAAAATATAGTTTTTATTGGACCAAACCCAGAAGCTATAGATGCTATGGGAAGCAAGTCGAAAGCAAAAACCTTAATGCAGGAGCACGATGTGCCTGTTGTGCCTGGCTATCAGGGCGACGATCAAAGTATAAAGACGCTTAGTAAAGCAGCAGAAAAAATAGGTTTCCCGGTATTACTCAAAGCCACTGCTGGTGGAGGAGGAAAAGGGATGCGCATTGTAAATAAGAAAAAAGACTTAAGCTCGGCCATTGAAGCGGCAAAAAGAGAAGCCATAAATGCTTTTGGTGATGATGAACTGATTATCGAAAAGTACATTGCCTCGGGGCGACATATAGAATTTCAGATATTTGGCGATAAGCATGGCAATGCCATTCATATTCTTGAACGGGAATGTACCATACAAAGACGTTATCAGAAAATCATAGAAGAAAGCCCTTCGCCAGTTTTGGATGATGCCTTACGGCAAAAAATGGGACAAGCGGCCGTCAAAGCAGCTAAAGCATTGAAGTATGACAATGCAGGAACGGTCGAGTTTATTTTTGATGATAAAACGAAGGACTTCTACTTTTTGGAAGTCAATACCCGCTTACAAGTAGAACATCCGGTCACAGAAGAAATTACCGGACTTGATCTGGTACAAATGCAGATTGAATCGGCTCAGGGTTTACCATTAGCGATTCAGCAAGAAGATATTCAGGGAAATGGCTATGCTATCGAATGTCGCCTGTATGCTGAAGATGCCTTTAATGATTTCTTGCCCGTAACAGGAACGGTTCAACGTTTTGAAATACCGGAAGTAGAAGGTTTGCGAGTAGAAACAGCCGTGCAAAGTGGCTCAACTATCTCCGTTTTTTACGATCCCATGATCGCCAAATTAATCGTTTGGGACAAAAGCCGTCAGGCCGCTCATCGTAAGATGCAATACGTGCTGAATCATCTGGTTTGTTTGGGCACAACGACCAATCAGGATTTTCTCTCCCTTGTATTGAACAATGAAGGTTTCCAACAAGGAAACTATGATACACATTTTATTGATAAACACATTGACCTTGATGGTATCTCTGCTGTTGCCCCTGAAAACATAAATTTTGCCTGTATAGCTGCGACACTCACAGACTGGTCATTACGCAATAATTTGAGACATTTATTGCGTTCGATTCCATCCGGCTGGCGGAGTAATTTTTATGATTTTCAAAAAGAAACGTATTTACATAAAGAAGAAGAAACGGTAGTTCAATATCGCTATAATAACGCTCTCAATAAGCAACATGGTTTCATGTTTGAAATAGCCGAACAAGCCTATAATATCCGCTTAATAAAAACGAATAAAGAACTGATCCGGCTAGAAATTGACGGAATTCAACATACATTCAATATTGTCAAAAGCGGACAAGATTATTTCATGCAAAATGCTCAAACAGGCAGTTTACATATTGAACAAAAAGAACGTTTTCCGGCTAAAGCGACGGAGGTAATAAAAGGTGGCTACGAAGCTCCAATGCCTTCCCAGATCGTCAAAATACTGGTAAAGCCAGGGCAAAAAGTCAAATCAGGCGAAGGCTTGATCGTATTATCTTCCATGAAAATGGAAAACACCATAGAAGCATCAGAAGACGGGATTGTAGAAGAAATATACACAGAAGCTGGCGCCAATGTAGAAGCTGGCTTTTTATTGTTAAAAATAATCTAATAGTGTTGTCCGCAGCTCGCTAGGATAACTGAACTATAGCTGGTTGAGCGGAGTCGAAACCAGCACTAAAAACAAAAAATGAATCACTACACCATAGAGCAAACCGCCAATATTCATCAGGAAACTTTCGCTTTCATAGAAGTAAAAGAAAGCGACCATGTGCTGTATATCACATTGGATAGAGAAAAGAAAAAAAATGCCCTGCATCCGCAAATGATTAATGAAATTGCTTTTGCTATGCAATATGCCCATCATGAAAAAAATATATGGATGGTCGTCGTAGGGGCAAAAGGAAACGTCTTTTGTGCGGGAGCAGATTTGAAAGCTTTCATGGGCTTTTTGGGAGAATTTGATTCCAGTATTCCTACGCCAGCGGGCGAAGTATTGGTGGGGGAGTTATTCAATAAAATCCATAAACCAGTAATAGCCAAAGTAACCGGCGACGTTTATGCAGGAGGCTTTTTCTTTTTGGCTGGCAGCCACATTGTCATTGCTCAGGACGATGTAAAATTCGGTTTGCCGGAAGTCAAGCGTGGCTTATATCCTTTTCAGGTCATGGCAACTTTGATGAAAGTCATGCCAGCTCGTAAGGTTATTGATTGGTGCATCAGGGGGTATAATTTACCAGTAGCCGAAGCGCAGCAATATGGCTTAATTACCAGTATGACCACTGCTGATAAAATAGATGAAGCAGTAGGAAAAGTAATTAATGAATTAAAACAGAATAGCCCCTCTGCAATTCGTTTAGGTTTAGAAGCATACGATCATATTTTACCATCGGCATCCGAACATAAATATTTATTGGAAATGTTACAAAAAACAATTGGTACAGGCGATGGGCAAGAGGGTTTAACAGCATTTCGAGAAAAAAGAAAACCAATCTGGAAAGGCGAATAAAATAATAATACCATGGCAAGAAAAAAACTAATATTATCAGCAGCATTGACAGGGGCAGCCACTAACAGAAGCCACTGTCCATACATTCCGTATACACCTGTAGAACTGGGAGAAGAGGCAAAACGGGCAGTAGATGCCGGAGCCAGTATCGTACACATTCATGCTCGTGAAGACGATGGTACACCAAGCTGGCGACCAGAAGTATTTGAGCAAATTCAGGAAGAAGTCCGCAAGCGTTGCCCTAAAGTAATTATCAATTATTCTACAGGAGCCATTGGTATCTCAAAAGAGGAGCGTGTTGCTCATTTGCCCTTGACGAAGCCGGATATGGCAGCTTTCAATATGGGCTCTATGAATTACGCCATTTATTCCAAAAAGCTCAAACAGTTTTACTGGAATGGCGTATTTGAAAACTCATTTGACACCATGCAATTTATAGTAAATACGATGAGTGAGCATGGCATTTGCCCAGAAATGGAATGTTTTGATACCGGACATATCCGCAATGCAGAACCGCTTCGTGATATGGGCTTAATACCAGATAATGCTTGTTACAGTCTGGTCATGGGCGTATTAGGAGGTATCCCGGCTACTACGGAGAACCTGATTCACCAGATCAAACAAGTACCTGAAGGTGCTTGTTGGCAAGTTATTGCGATCAGTCGCAAACAATGGCAAATGGCTGCCGTTGCCTGTACAATGGGCGGCAATTTCCGTGTCGGACTAGAGGATAATTTTTATCTTCCCAATAACGAAATGGCTAAGTCCAATGGAGAATGTGTAGAGTGGGGAGTCAAACTCGCCAACATGATGGGCCGAGAAGTCGCTAGTATAGATGAAACCAGAGCAATGTTAAATATTCCAATGAGAGAGTGATTAAGTTATTCACCTAATTAACCCAATCACTTAATCACTCAATACACGAAATAACATTAACACGATAATACAACAACACGTCAACACAATATACCATGAGCAATTATTATTTTACAGAAGAACATGAAATGTTTCGCAGCAGTTTGCGAACGTTTTTAAATAAAGAAGTCGTTCCTTATATTGATGAATGGGAAAAGGAGGAGAGAACGCCTAAATCCATTTGGAAACAGATGGGTGACATGGGTTTTTTGGGCTTGGGCTATCCGCAAAAATACGGTGGTATGGAACTCGATTTTTTCTATGATGTTGTATTCGCAGAAGAAATATCCAAGGTTTTTTCTGGAGGCTTTACCATCCATCAATTGGTAGTCCAGTATATGTCGGCCCCTTACATTCTGAAATATGGATCAGAAAGATTGAAAGAAAAATACTTGCCAGGCATTATTTCCGGTGAATTGATTAGCAGTATTGGTATTTCTGAGCCCAGTGCCGGTTCTGATGTTCAGAATATAAGAACGACAGCCATTCGAGAAGGTGATCATTATATTGTTAATGGGTCTAAAACTTTCATTACGAATGGAGTATATGGAGATTTTATTGTGACTGTAGTCAAAACAGATCCTGATGCAGGCCCAGCAGGCGTTAGTTTATTGGTCATAGATCGTAAGGCAGCAGGCGTTTCTGCTACTAAATTGCGAAAGCTGGGCTGGCATGCTTCTGATACAGCTGAACTGGCTTTCGATAATGTAAAAGTTCCTGTAGAAAACCTGGTGGGCGAAGAAGGACAGGGATTTTATTATTTGATGGGAGGCTTGCAACTTGAAAGATTAATTGGAGGAGTAAGTGCTTATGCTGCTTGTGAAAGTGCGATGGGATATACCTTACAATATATGTCAGAAAGAAGTGCTTTTGGTCGACCAATCAATAAATTTCAGGTATTGAGGCATCGTATGGCACAATTAGCCTCTGAAATTGAAGCAACTAAACAATTTGTATTATATTGCTGTCGCTTGAACAATGATGACAAATATGCCGTTAAAGAATCGTCGATGGCTAAGTTATTAGCAACAGAGTTGTCTGATAAAGTCATGTATCAGTGTTTGCAATGTTTTGGAGGATATGGATACATGGAAGAGTATAAAATAGCCCGTATGTTCAGGGATAGCCGGGTAGGAACGATTGGTGGAGGATCGTCAGAAATCATGCGAGAGATCATTGCTAAAATGGTGATTGATGATGTGGCATATGAGTCGGCATCAACAACAAACAAGACGACAAAAGCTCAGTCAAATGGGCATAAAAATGGAATTTCTAATACTAAACATAACAAAAATATTATGAGTTTTGAAGCTATTCTTAGCGGTGTAGAAGCAAAAGCTTCTGCAGTACCTGCTCTGGGTAAAACCTTAAAAGTGAATTTCGGCGATCAGCGTATCTTCATTGATGGCACTGGTGAGTCTAATACAATTTCTCAGGATGACAATGATGCAGATTGCACCATTAATGTATCTCAGGAAGATTTTCAAGCTATGGCTAGCGGCGATTTGAATCCAATGACCGCAGTCATGTCTGGTAAAGTAAAAATTCAAGGTGATATGGGTGTCGCTATGAAGTTACAGTCTTTATTTGGATAAAATTAAGCTGAAATAAGATTAGAAGCCTGCACTTTTGTGTGGGCTTTTTTTATTGCTCTATACGTTCGATATCTTCTAAAATAATATCAACATCGTTTTCAAATTTACGTTTTATTGGTGGCTTTCAAAATGGACAAATTTGTATATAAGTTTTAGGATTATTTCGGGTTTCGGTGTCTTGCAAAATCAAAAACTCCTGTTTTTTAATGATTAATTTTACTCTCTTCCTCTGCTGTAATATCAAAGGACATATCCTCTTTTATTACTGATGTTACATTGAGCGTTGGCAGTATCATATTTTCTAACCATTTCGGTTTTTTAGCATGAAGAACCCCTCTACTCGTACCTACAGTTAAAACAAGAAAATGAGTAAGCAAACCTTTATCTAAAGTTAGTATATCATTGTCTATGCTTTTATCCCAGTACTTGTTTTTTATATTAAAATGACAGGCACACTCCAGTACCAGCACAATACCTGACTTTTGTGAAAAAGAGTACTTGGTAAATATTCCTACAGCTTTTTCTTCACTATTTATGCTAACTGTTGTACTAAAATCTATATCAAACTCATAATTGCCTACTTCATGATTTTCTGGAAATACTGCAAACTGTTCTGTTGTTATATCCATTAACCTAAATGGAATACTATAGTTATTCTTCATGACGCTACTCTTAAATTAGCTATAGACTTGTTTCGTTCTCTTCTACTAGAAGGTTTTAAGGTGTTTATATCCCCTCCAAAAGCTGTCTTTGAATGATTATAATGAACCTCCACGGGTATCATTTTAGCCCTCACTTGTTTTTGGCGTTCTTCTATCTTTCCAATTTTCATTATAGATATATCTAGTACTTTTTCAATTTGTCGCACCTTGTTCAAGGTTAAATTTTGTCTGCCTTTCATTATTCTTGTAAGTGCTTGAGGTGTTACGCCCAATTGCGTTGCTAGTTTTTTTTGAGTCATTCCCTTCTCTTTGAGTGTAGAAGAAATGCGTAAGGCTATTATCATATAATCCTCTAGGGCATCTGCATGTTCTTCGTTCCATTTAGCTATCTGCATCCATTTAGCATCAGTATCTATGGAATTAGCTTTTTTGTTGATTAGCGCTATTTTTTCTTCTCTTGTTAATTTCATGGATAAGGTTGTTTTAGATTTAACTAATCACGTATAATTTTATATCATCCCTAATGAACGTAAATATTGAGTAGCTGTTTCAAGTTTTTTGAGTTCCTTGACCAATTCTGTATCATCTCTCATGTCTCGTACTAATTTTAATCCAAAACCTGTGACTACATACAAATTATCATCACATTTTATGGCATACACACGCAGCCATGGCGCCTCGTCTGGATGACCTTTAGCTTTTACGTCTGTATAATATCGTGAGTGATTATATGCATCTACTGTATGAAGTGGTTCAAATAAGTCATCAAGTGAATTACCGTCTTCTAAACCATCAGTAGCTAATTTTTTTAATTCGTGTATTAATGTTACGGCTTCTTGTTGTGTGCGGATTGCAGCATCTTGTGGAGTATAGGAAGGGTTTTCATAATATGTGAGTTTTTCTGCATTTTCATGAAAATATTGATGTAAAAATTGTGCATCAGTATATAAAATGGACATTTGGTCAAGTGAATTATGCTCCTCTCCTTCCCAAAGGATAGCATACAATGCATCTTCTATTATAGTATCTAATTCCAAGTTAAGGGCAAAAGTAAGCATATTTGTTTACTTTTGCAATAATTTAACTTGTTTTAACTGCATTTTGAAAATGTTAGTAATTGAACTCAAAACTTTTTGACACTTCCCTCTACATATTCCTCCGATACTGTCCCCCAACCTCATAAAGCGCATTCGTGATCTGCCCAAGTGAGCAGGACTTAGCTGCTTCCATCAATCCGGCAAACAAATTCTCATTAGCAATAGCTTGTTCTTGAAGCGTTTTTAATTGTTCAGCAGAAGTGGCTTTGCTGGCTTCTTTTAAGTTGTTCAATGTAGTAATTTGAGCCTCCTTTTCTTCCGTGGTTGCCCGGATGACTTCATTTGGAATAATGGTCGGCGAGCCTTCTTTCGATAGGAAAGTATTCACACCAATGATCGGATATTCGCCGGTGTGTTTCAGCATTTCATAATGCATACTCTCTTCCTGAATTTTTCCGCGCTGATACATCGTCTCCATTGCGCCAAGCACGCCACCACGCTCTGTAATGCGGTCAAACTCCAATAAAACAGCCTCTTCCACCAGGTCGGTCAATTCTTCAATGATGAAAGCGCCTTGCAATGGGTTTTCATTTTTGGCTAAGCCCAATTCATGATTAATAATCATCTGAATAGCGACTGCACGACGGACAGATTCTTCCGTTGGTGTCGTGATGGCTTCATCATAAGCATTCGTATGCAGAGAATTACAATTATCGTAAATGGCGTATAAAGCCTGTAAAGTCGTGCGAATATCATTAAAAGAAATCTCCTGTGCATGCAGAGAGCGACCAGAAGTTTGGATATGATATTTCAGCTTTTGCGAACGCTCATTAGCACTATATTTTTCCTTCATGGCTTTCGCCCAAATACGTCTTGCTACGCGCCCAATAACTGCATATTCAGGATCGATACCATTGGAAAAGAAGAAAGATAGGTTCGGCGCAAAATCGTCAATATTCATGCCTCTGGCAAGGTAGTATTCTACGAAAGTAAAACCATTTGCCAGTGTAAAAGCTAATTGGGAAATAGGGTTGGCACCAGCTTCTGCAATATGATAACCCGAAATGGAAACCGAATAGAAATTACGAACACGATTGTCAGTAAAATACTGCTGTACATCACCCATTAAACGGAGCGAAAATTCTGTTGAGAAGATACAAGTGTTCTGCGCCTGGTCCTCCTTGAGAATATCTGCCTGCACCGTTCCACGAACTGAGGATAGCGCTTTGGCTTTTAACTCGTTGTAAATAGCAGGCTCCAGGACTTCATCGCCGGTAATACCGAGCAATAATAAACCTAAACCATCATTGCCTTCCGGCAGATCGCCCTGATAGCTTGGTCTGGCTTGCTTATTGTCGTCATATTTGGCTTTCAGCTTAGCTTCAACTAAGTGTTCCAAACCGTTTTCACGAATATATTTTTCGCATTGCTGGTCAATGGCAGCATTCATAAAGAAAGCCGTAATCGTAGCTGCCGGACCATTGATCGTCATGGAAACTGAGGTCGTTTTTTCACATAAATCAAAACCGGAATACAGCTTTTTAGCATCATCCAGGCAACAAACAGAAACACCTGAATTACCGATTTTACCATAAATATCGGGTCGGTAATCCGGGTCTTCGCCGTATAGGGTTACTGAATCAAAAGCCGTAGACAAACGAGCCGCAGGCATATCGGAAGACAGGTAATGAAAACGACGATTGGTCCGCTCCGGGTTTCCCTCACCAGCAAACATACGGGTCGGGTCTTCACCTTTGCGTTTGAATGGGAATACACCCGAAGTAAATGGGAACTCACCTGGTACATTCTCTCTCAGACTCCACAGCAATATTTCGCCCCAATCCTTATATCTTGGCAGACTGACCCTCGGAATCTTATTATGCGAAAGCGAAGTCGTATGCGTCGGTACTTTTATTTCTCGATTACGAACAGTATAGACGAATTCATCCGCTTTATAAGCTTTTACTTTGTCATCCCATTGCTCAATAAGGCGGCGGTTTTCACCTAAGAATTTTAAACCTGCATCCTCATAGGTCTGACGTAATTTATCAGCCGTTTCCGTATCACCATTTTTATTTAAAATATCAATCGTATTTTGAATGCTGAATAGCTTTCTGGCAATTTCGCTTTGCTCCTGAGCTTGTTTATCATAATGGCGACAAGTATCACTGATCTCGGATAAATAGCGTACTCGTTTTGGCGGAATGATGTAAATTTTCTCACTCATCTCCGTCGCCGAAGTAAAGCCAGATTTCAAGTCAGCCCCCGTTTTTTCAGCGATCCTATTCATCAAAGCCACATAAAGACGATTGACCCCCGGATCATTGAACTGAGAGGCAATAGAGCCAAATACCGGCATATCTTCTGTTGGTTTATCCCAAAGCTGATGATTACGCTGGTATTGTTTTTTAACATCCCGTAGGGCATCCTGACCGCCTCTTTTATCAAACTTATTCAAGGCAATAATATCTGCAAAATCGAGCATGTCGATCTTTTCCAACTGCGTTGCCGCACCATATTCTGGCGTCATCACATAAAGTGAAGTATCAGAAAAATCAACGATCTCAGTGTCCGACTGACCAATACCAGAAGTCTCCAGAATAATCAGGTCGAAGTCAGCCGCTTTCAGAATATGTAAAGCATCTTCAATATGCTTAGACAAAGCCAGATTCGACTGACGGGTAGCCAGTGAACGCATATATACCCTCGGATGATTCACAGCATTCATACGAATTCTATCTCCCAGTAAAGCCCCGCCAGATTTACGTTTGGAAGGATCGACAGAAATGATCGCCAGTGTTTTCTCTGGAAAATCAGCCAGAAAGCGACGAATCAATTCATCGACAAGACTGGATTTGCCGGCACCTCCTGTACCTGTAATACCAAGAATAGGCGTAGTGGCTTTTTCGGCTTTAGCCTGAATATTGGGCAACCAGGCACTAGTTTCGTCGGGTTGATTTTCTACGGCAGATATCAGCCTTGCGATAGCATAATTATTTTTCTGAGGTAGTTTATTCAGCTCCCCATTCAAGTCTTTACCTGTCGGGAAATCGCATTGTTCCAATACATTATTAATCATGCCCTGTAAGCCCATTGCACGCCCATCGTCCGGCGAATAAATACGGGCGATTCCGTAGTTATGCAATTCCTCGATCTCCGTTGGCAGAATGGTTCCACCACCTCCACCAAATATTTTGATATGCCCGGCACCACGTTCTTTGAGCAAATCGTACATGTATTTAAAGAACTCATTATGCCCGCCCTGATAAGAAGTAATGGCAATGCCTTGTACATCTTCCTGTATCGCAGTATTGACGATCTCATGTACTGAGCGATTGTGCCCGAGGTGAATAATTTCTGCACCGGTGCTTTGCATGATACGGCGCATGATATTAATGGCAGCGTCGTGTCCGTCAAACAAAGATGCAGCCGTAACGAGACGAATTTTATGCTTAGGTTGATAAGGGGTGGCAGTTGGCATGGTCATATCCTATCTTTTTTGTTTGGTGTAATAATGGGATTTCGGGTGGAATTGTTTGCAAAGATAGGGGATTTTTGGGAGGAGAGATAAACAAAAAAAGCCCTCAGCAAAACTGAGGGCTTTTTTATTTCAAAACAAAACAAATTTATCTGTTATAAGTTTGGTCACAAGTATCATTACCGCCTGAACCATCATTCAATGTATAATTCAATGTAATTCTGTCGCTATCTGCATCATATTGTCCCATGCTTGTGCTGACAGAGAAATTAGACAGTGTATTAGAGGCAAAGTTCTGACCGGGAACTATGAAGTTAAAGCTATTGCCTGTTGAGCTTGTGATAACAGCCTGAACCGTGGCATCTGCTGCATTAATACCTTGCTGAGAACCAAAGTTGTATATGTTGTCAATATAAAATTTAGTAGCATCAGTGGCATCTGCGGTAATGGTAGAAGTATAGGCATCTGTACCTGTAGTGCATGATTCGTCTACATTCCATGTGCCAGCTATCAGGCTAGTCAGCTTAATACTACAATCAGTACCTACATAGCCAAGATTACATTCGCAGACACCGCTTACACAAGTACCGTTACCGCTACAAGTTACGCCATCACAGGCATCAGCAACAGGAGTGCTACAGTCAGCACCTGTCCAGCCATCGTCGCATAGGCAATCGCCGCTAATACAGATACCATTATTGCTACAAGTGATACCATCACAAGGATCAGCCGTTTCAGGAATGCTACAATCAGCACCTGTCCAGCCTTCTTCGCAAAGGCAGGAACCATCAAAGCAGGAACCATTACCGCTACAATCAATAGTAGAGCAGTTGTCTGTTTCACAGGATTGAATACCGATCAGCGTGAAAACAGATAGAGAAAGGAAAAGTAGTTTTAAGTAATTATTTTTCATGTTGTAAAATTTATTTAAAAGTGTCTTTCAATGAGACGCAAAAATACATATTTTGACAACACTATCGTGTTGGTTTTATGATTGAAAAATTTATTTATTTCTCATTTTTATACAAAAAAGCCCTGCCGGAAAACCGACAGGGTAATATTTTTTCAATGCGTTCATTGAGCAAAGCCACGTTCATTGAGCGAAGCCGAAATGAACTATTGAGGCGTATATATCTGTGTACAATCATCCCTATACCAAGGGTCTTCAGGATCAGCCGTATTATCTATAAGCGTGTAATTGATAATTATTTCGGAGGTAGCAGTATTGTATGTACCAGATCCCTCTATGGAGAAATCTTCTAAACCATTTGTATTGAATCCTTGATTATCAATTAGTAGTACATATTCGTTTCCAATGACACTTACGGAAGCCAGAGCTGTAACATCCTCGGGTTCAAAGTTTGTATCTGGGTCTGAAGCAAAGTGATTGTATATATTGTCAATGACAACATATTGAGCTCCTGTTGCAGACTCATTAATTCTTGATACGTAATTATCATAGTAAGATGTGTCACTACTACAAACCTCTACCACATTATAAGTACCTGTAAATAGTGATCTGATAACAATATTACAATCAGTTCCGTCGTATCCTTCATCGCAGATACAAGCACCATCAAGGCATACACCATTAGCACCACATTCTACGTCTTTACAAGGGTCGGTATCACAAGATTGAATAGTTACCATGCCTAGTGCAGCAATTGCAACGATAAGCGTTTTTAGAAAATTAGTCTTCATGTTATATGGTTTTGAAAATTTTGAAAATTAAGCAATTCCATTGCTGTTATATTTATGATATATATGACGTTTGTAATGATGTTTTGTAACAAATATCATCAATACGTATCATATTATTAGGCAGATTGCCAAAAACTATGCCATTGACTGCTTATTATTGAGCCAACTTGAAAAGATTTGCTCTACTTCCTCGGATTGCCAGCGACTTTCAATATCTTCTATGGCGAGTATTCGTTCGAATAATTCGTCCTGTGCTTTACCTTCCCGAAGTGCTTCTGCATAAGGGGTATGACTGAAAGTGACCATAGAATATAAAGGCAGGAATTGGTCGGGGTATTTTTTACTGAAATGAGCAGCTATTTTCTTTCTTAGCAGAAATTTGGGATCACCTACGAGGTCACGCATTTCTATAAAATTACGAATAGCCAGGTCGGCAATACCATCCGCATCTGCAATTCGGGTTTTATTGAAATTTGTCATGATTTCGTCCCAGTCTTCTCCGTACTGATCCACCATTTGATCCAGTAAAGTACAATCTTCAAAGCCGGAATTCATGCCTTGTCCGTAGAAGGGAACAATAGCATGAGAAGCATCACCCATCAGTAGCACTTTATTTTTATAAGTCCAGGGATTACACCGAATAGTGACCAGAGAAGGCGTTGGGTTGTTTTTAAAATCGTTCAACAAATCAGGCATCAATGGAACAGCATCGGCAAAGTATTTATTAAAAAAATCCAGAATTTGCTTGTCACTTTGAAGTTGGAGGAAAGACTCTTCACCTTCAAAGGGCAGGAATAACGTGCAAGTAAAACTTCCATCCTGATTGGGAAGAGCGATCAGCATAAATTGTCCTCTAGGCCATATGTGCAGGGCATTTTTTTCAATTTGATGCTCACCAGCGGCATTAGGAGGAATGGTCAGTTCTTTATAACCATGTTTCAGATAATGCTGAGAATAATTAAACATAGGTCGGCGTTGCAGACTACTCCTGACTGCTGAGAATGCACCATCTGTGCCAAATACCAAAGGGCTGTCTACTGTATTTTGTTTTCCTGTTGTAGTATCTGTAAAACTTAGCTCACAGGTATTCATATCCAGTCCTTCACATTTATGATCGAAATGAAAATTGACGGATTCGTGTTGGTCGGCAATATTCATTAGTTCCAGATTCAATCCACCTCTGGAAACGGAGTAAATGGATTGCCCTTCTTTGCCGTAAGGCTGATAAGTCAGTTCGCCTGTAGTACTGTGCATTACTCTTCCATGCATGGGAATAGCAACCTGACGAATTTGCTCTTCTATACCTGCTTTTCTAAGTGCTTTCCAGCCCCGGTCGCTCATGGCCAGATTGATGGAACGACCGCCTATAAAACCAGCTTTGCGCATATCGCCTCTACGTTCGAATACATCTACTTTGTATCCTCTTTTTGCCAGAAATACTGCCCAAAGACTGCCTACTAAACCGGCTCCGACTATGCTTGCTGATCTATTCATTTAAACACTTATTTTATTATTTTTGAAAGCTACTACGGCTTCATATTCCTGTTCAAATTCACTTATTGCTTCAGTTTTTTGCAGCTCAGTCCAACCCAGCTCTTTTGCCATTTCATCAGCCAGAAGGGGATATATTTTTTGAAGTTTATCTCTTTCAAAGTAGAGTCTGCCTGTACGACGGATCAGGTAATCACACAGATTATTACACATTTCATAATGAATGCCGTACCATAGTTCTGCCAAATGAAGACGCAGGTCGGCATCCGATACATTGGCATATAGCTCATAGGCTTTATCTACGATAATATCCAGGTTAGTACCATATTTATAGGCTAGTTTTACGACGGATTTTTTACCTAATCCGATTTGCTTTACCTCGCCGGAACGTTTAGATACAAATGTTTTTAAAGCTCTTTTCGAATCAAAATTGCCTCCTGAAAGGCGGATTTGTGCTGTTGTACAAGCTTTTAAATTATCATAGCGTTTATCGTGACTTTTCTTTAGTTCTTTGATGACTTTATCCACTACTCGCTCAGCCATTTTTCTATAGCCGGTCAGTTTGCCGCCGGCAATGGAGATCAAGCCAGATGAAGAGTAAAATATTTCATCTTTTCGGGATAATTCAGATGGAGATTTCCCCTCTTCATGGATCAGTGGGCGTAATCCAGCCCAGGAAGACGTGATATCATCTATACTCAGATGGGCACTCGGAAACATTTGATTTACAGCATCTAGTACATATTGGGCGTCGTCTTTCATGGTTTGTGGGCTATCCGTTTGCTGTTTGTAATTGGTATCTGTTGTTCCCATGTAAGTAACACCCTCGCGAGGGATAGCAAAGATCATTCGTTTATCGCCTTCTACATCAAAATAAACCGCTTGCTTGATAGGGAGTTTTTTGTGAGGAACAACGACATGAATCCCTTTAGTCAGGTGAAGGCGCTTATTGCTTGGTTTTGCGCTATCCATTTTGCGCAAGTCATCTACCCAGGGGCCAGTAGCATTGACTATTTTATTTGCGTTGATACTATAAGTTGTGTTATTAATAGTATCCCTGATTTTTAAGCCTGATATTTTATCATTGGTATATTCAAAAGAAGTCGCTTCTGCATAATTGATGCATTTAGCCCCTCTTTCATTAGCTGATTTTAGGTTTTCGATGGTTAGGCGGGCATCATCAGTTCTGTATTCATAATAAATACCACCACCTTTTAAAATATCTTGTCGAAGCATGGGCTCACGCTTCAGGGTTGCTGCTTTATTGAGCATACGCCGACGCTCTTTTTTCTTTACACCAGCCAGATAATCATATACCCACAAACCTAGAGAACTCATTGTTTTACCTAACTCACCACCTTCAACTATTGGCAAGAGCATTTTTTCAGGGATTACAATGTGTCGGGCATTTTTGTGTACAATGGCACGCTCGCTTCCTACTTCTCTGACTAGCTTGACTTCTAGTTGTTTTAAATAACGAAGACCTCCGTGAATCAGCTTTGTCGAACGACTACTAGTGCCCCAGGCAAAGTCTTTTTTTTCAACCAGAAGCGTTTTTAATCCTCGACTGACAGCATCGAGAGCGATGCCTGCTCCTGTAATGCCACCACCTATAATCACTAGATCGAAGTGTTCTGATTGGGCTTCTTCTAGCAATGCTTCACGGTGCAGGCTGGAAAAAATGGTCTTTGTCATTGAAATTTTATTTAATTAATAATTAACCATTATCTCTTTCTGTCTTTACTTTTACTCAGCAAATAAGCTTTTAGAAAATCATTAATATCGCCGTTTAATACTTTGTCAGGATTGTGGACTTTGTGCTCAGTACGAAGGTCTTTAACCCATCTGTCATCCAATACATAGCTGCGAATTTGTGACCCCCATTCAATCTTTTGTTTGCCAGCTTCTATTTTATCTCTTTCAGCATTGCGTTTATTCAATTCTATCTGATAGAGCCGGCTTTTTAGCATTTGCATAGCCCGTTCGCGATTGGCTAACTGAGAACGCTCTTCTGAACAAACAACTACAATGCCACTTGGTTTATGAGTAAGCTGAACTTTTGTTTCTACTTTGTTGACATTTTGCCCGCCTGCTCCGCCTGAACGGGAGGTTTGCATTTCAACATCGCTATGTTTGATGTCAATTTCAATAGAATCATCTGCAACAGGATATACATAAACGGAAGAAAAAGAGGTCTGACGTTTACCCTGAGCATTAAAAGGACTGATACGCACCAAACGATGTACGCCATTTTCACCTTTCAAATAACCATAGGCAAATTCGCCTTCTATTTGTAAAGTAGCAGATTTAACACCAGCAACATCGCCGTCTTCACGATCGGTCTCACGGACTTTATAGCCATTCTTTTCTCCCCACATAACATACATGCGAAGAAGCATGTCCGACCAGTCGTTGGCTTCTGTTCCTCCTGCTCCACTATTAATTTCTACAATACAGTCTAATTCATCTCCTTCTTTGTCGAGCATGGCTTTTAATTCGGAGGCTTCTATGAGGTTAAGGGCTTTTTCATACTGCTCATCCACTTCTTCGGGGCTAGCTTCTCCTGCTTGAGAAAATTCAAGGAGTACAGCTGCGTCATCGATAGTACTTTCCAGAGTATTATACTCTGCAACCCGATTTTTATTGGACTTTAGACGCTTGAGAACGGTTTGCGCTTTTTTATTATCCGACCAAAAATCAGGGTCGGCACAACGCTGCTCGTCTTCTTCTATATTTTGTAAACGTTTAGGGACGTCAAAGATACCTCCTTATAACGCCCAATCGGTTTTGCAGTGATTTTAATTGATCTGTAGTCATGATTTTATTGTGTTATTGTATTATTGTGCGTTGTGTTATCGTGTAATATTTTATCAGTACAATGTACTCTATAACACGATAACACATCAACACGATAACACATTTATTTTAATTTAAAAGCTTTCTTAACTTTACTTACATAGTCAAGTTTTTCCCAGGCAAAAGTCTCTACTTTTACTTTCTTCGTTTTGCCATTTAATAACTCCACTTGAATAGTTTTCTTTTCGGAAGTACGCCCCATGTGTCCATAGGCTGCAGTTTCTTGAAAAATAGGTTTTTTCAAACCAAAGCGCTTAACAATAGCGGCAGGGCGTAAGTCGAAAATTTCATCAACCTTCTTTGCAATTTCGCCATCATTCATATCTACTTTGGCTGTACCGTAAGTATCAATATATAAACCAACAGGTTTTGCAACACCGATAGCATAAGCTACTTGTACCAGACATTGGTCGGCTAAACCAGCAGCAACCAGGTTCTTGGCAATATGACGTGTTGCATAGGCAGCCGAACGGTCTACTTTAGACGAATCTTTTCCGGAGAAAGCACCTCCTCCATGTGCACCTTTACCACCGTAAGTATCTACAATGATCTTACGACCCGTCAAACCAGTGTCTCCGTGTGGACCGCCGATAACGAATTTACCAGTTGGATTGATATGGTAAATGATCTTGCTATCAAATAACTTTTGTATGCGTTTCTCTAGTTTTTTCTTTACCCTTGGCACAAGGATGTTCTTTACATCATCATTGATCTTCTTCAACATCGCTTTCTCTTTATCGAAATCGTCATGTTGAGTAGATACTACTATAGTATTGACGCGCTTGGGCGTATGGTTGTCATCGTATTCAATGGTTACCTGCGATTTAGAATCAGGACGCAGGTATTGCATTTTTTTACCTTCACGACGAATGGCAGCCAACTCTTCCAGCAACATGTGAGACAGTTGTAATGCCAAAGGCATATAATTTTCTGTTTCATTGGTGGCATAACCAAACATCATTCCCTGATCGCCAGCCCCTTGTTCCTCTTCGTCTTTCCCAACATCTACACCTTGCGCAATATCAGCTGATTGTTCGTGCAAGGCAGAAATAACCCCACAGGAATCAGCATCGAACTTATATTCAGATTTGGTATAACCAATTTTGCGGATAACGCCACGAGTTATCTCCTGTACATCGACGTAAGCTTTGGAACGCACCTCTCCGCTAATGACTGCTAAGCCTGTTGTTACAAGAGTTTCACAGGCTACTTTAGAATTTGGGTCTTGTGCCAGAAAAGCATCAAGAATGGCATCAGATATCTGGTCAGCTACTTTATCAGGATGTCCTTCCGACACAGATTCTGATGTAAATAAGTATGGCATGGTTGCTTATTTTAATGTTCAAAAAAATGCCTTAATGAAGGCAAAAAATAAAGGGGGGCTAAAAAGCGGAGCAAAGATAAAAGAACTTTAAACCATTTTTCACAATAAATCATTCTTTTTGACAATACTCCGTATTGAGTGGAGGTTTAATCGGATATGTTTTTAGTTTTGAGGTAGAAAACATGAAGTATTCCTAATAAATTATTCTTATGTCTAAATTGTCCAATTTTAATATTCAGTTTGGTGGTAAAGTGACCAAAGCGCTGGAAGAAAGGTATGCCCAATCACCGCACTGGAAAAATGGGAAGTTCGACAATCTTGTACTCACTACTATGAATGTCAATATGCGGACTCTTCCGGGATTGATCCGCAAACAAGTGACGAATGTCAAAGTGCGTAGCCCCAGAAAACCTATTCCAATACTTGAACTGGATATTGAAAAATTTGAAAATGGAGATAAGCCAAAAGCTGTTTGGTATGGACATTCAGCAGCTTTAATACGAATTGGCGGGAAGAATTTGCTCATTGATCCCATGTTAGGAGATGATACCACCCCTATTGCTCCAACAAAGTCGAAACGGTTCAGTGGTAATACACTTGAGATTATAGACCAGTTGCCTCGCATAGATGCTATTCTGTTTACACATGACCATTACGATCATTTGGATTATGATAGTATGGTGAAGTTGAAAGATAAAGTAGATACTTATTTTGTGGCATTGGGTGTGGGCAGGCATCTGGAGCGTTGGGGCGTTCCTGCTGATCAGATTCAGGAATTTGACTGGTGGGACGAGACGGAGTTTGGTGGTGTACATTTGACCTTTACTCCAACACGTCATTTCTCAGGCAGAGGCTTACGAGATCGGTTTAAAACGCTTTGGGGCGGCTGGGTATTGAAAACAAAAGAACACAGTATTTACTGGACTGGCGATGGTGGGTACGGAGAACATTTTAAAACGATAGGGGAGAAGTTCGGCCCTTTTGATTGGGTTTTCGCAGAATGTGGGCAGTATAATAAGCTCTGGCCACAGACACATATGTTCCCCGAAGAGAGTATTCAAGTAGCACAGGATGTCGGTGCCAAGATCGCCATGCCTTATCATTGGGGTGGTTTTGCCCTGGCGCTGCATACCTGGAAAGATCCGATAGAGCGCTTTGTGGCTGAAGCCAAAAAACAAAACCAGCGCATCTGTACGCCTCACATCGGTGAGGTAATCACGATGGGGGAGGAGCCGCAGCAGATGAGCTGGTATGAAGAATTGGAATAAAGTTTACTCTGGTCTTGTATACTGACAACAGCCGGGCAAATTCTCATAAGTCTTATCATCTGCCTTTGCTGTTTTAGAATCATGCCCGGATTTAGCAATGGCTTTTGCAATAGCTTTTTTAGAAGTAGCCAGCGCATCAAAACTCACTAATAATTGCTGCGTTTCCTGATTCCAGTCGGCTGAATACACGCCTACTACACTCAAAGCGGCATCTTCTATTCTTACCTTACACATGCCACAATTCCCGGCTACCAGAAAACGTTCTTCGGCTAATTCCTCTGCATTTCCCGTATTTGCGACAAGCACACCCATATTCTCCTCAACAGAACCATCTGCTCTTATAATACGGGTTTCTACAGGCGTATAACCTGCCTCGGTTACTTGCGCCTCTACAGTTTCCAGGCTCAGTGCTTTTTCCGATGGGTAGGTGAAAGTCAGCGTTCCGGTTTCCATTTCTATGGCGATCTTCTTGATGCCTTTGAATTCTTTGAATTTTTTCTCTAATCCGAAGGCGCAGAAAGGACAGCCGAGTCCGTCTACCTGTACAGAGAAATTGTCTACTGTTTTTGTTTGTGCATTAGCTGTAAAGGTCATTCCTATCAGCAATGCTATTATTATGATTGAATATTTCATGATTATTGTTTTTGAGAAGCGAAAAGTGGGAAGCGAGATATTCAATAGTCTCTCTTCTCCTTCTTAGCTTCGATTAGTCTGAAATTAAAAAACATACCTTGTTCCGAGGAACAGGCTGTACTTACGTGCTTTATCGGGGCCGACGTTTTGTGCTAAAGGGGCTTGAACAGAGGCTTCCCAGGTCCATTGCCCTTTGGCATATTGTAATCCCTGGGCGTACATCAGGGCATATTCATTGACTTCCGGGAACCAGCTACTTTGGTATTCAAAATACAAATTGACCTGTTTGACCGGGTAAACGGGCTTCAATAATGGAAGTCCAAAGCCTAATTTATAGCGCAATTCGTCGGCATCTCCATTGGGCATTAAGTTATAACCTAATTCATTGGAAATCCCGTATTTGATGCTTTCGTATCCGGCGATTATGCCGACATAACTTTGATATAAGGCTGTACTGATGCCGAGCAAATCGAGGTCTGCACCAGTTGGCAGAGTCTGTAAAGTTTTAGCCACCATCCTGAAGGTTTTACCGGTATTATCCTTACGGTAAAACTGGTATTTGCCCAGTAATTCTATATCGCCAAAGACGAATCCTTTTTCCAGTTCATTGTCATTGAAATTATAATGAACAAAGGGTAAATGAATGCCTAGTAATACATTTGTACCTGGCAGATAATGTACCATCAATGGAGCTTTCTGGTAATTTCCATCATTATTCCCTCGGATTTCTGTGAGGATTTTGATGACAAAATTGCCTTTACTTAGCATAATAGGTTTATCGCCTGTAATGGGTGGACCCTGTGCAAAACTGATGGTGCTGATAAACAGACTTATAATTGCCAGACAATATTGGCAAATGTGATTTTTCATTGTGCTGTATGTTAGGATAATTAAACTTTAATGTCCAAAAACGGCAACGATAGTTGCCTCTAACAGCAAACTATAAAAGGAAAGACTGAATAAGCACGGGTATGTCCTTAATCAGTGGAGGCGGACGGTAATTTTGAAAATGAGTAAAAGTATGAAGATCAACCGATAAAGAAGTTAAATATATCGGTTGAGGAATGATAAAACTTAATGGATGGTGTGGGGTTGTTTGTAAAATAGGAGGAATGAGGTCGGCATCAAATTCTGCATAGACTGTTTTATTATTACAACAGTCTTTCTTACAATCTGATTCAGCCTTTTGAACAGGAGCATGACAGCTTTTTTTAGCTTTGCAATGCCCGTTCATAGCAATTTCATGGCAGTTTTTGGCTTTGCCAAAGAGATTGAAGGTCTTGAGTTCGCCTTTGCAATAGTGCATATCAATATTCAAGCCTACTGAGCTGACCAGCATGAGTGTCACCATCAGTAAAGCCATCAATCGATATGTTCTATCTTGTTTCATTATTACAAATATAGCGATTTTTATGCCAAGGTGCTTTTAAACACGTTCTTAGGTATTTAGGGAGCAAGAAAAAAAATAACCTACCCACCTGACTTGTTATTTTTCCGTTATACTGCGTTGGCGAAAAACTTACTATACTAAGGCATAGCTCATCTTTCGCCGCCTTGTCTAACGAAAAAATAACTGCGCCATTTCGGGCAACCTATTTTTTTCTTGCTCCCTTAACTCAACTACAACATTCTAAAACCTGCTGGTAAGTTTTCCAATAGTCCTCTCCGTCTAAAACCAGATTAGAATTATGCCAGAGCAATACAAATTCTCCATCGTATAGCTGAATGGTTTCAATAATATACTGAATCCATTTCAAGGCTTTTTCCTGATCGAGATTCATATATTTTTCTGAAAACAGACTAACTTCCATCACATGAAGCGGATGTTCTATAAGCTGTAGCCTTTGCCTGGTCTGCACATTGAAAACAGGAAAAGGATAACAGGTGCCGCAGCGAAAACCAACATGCTCTGCATAGCCCATTGTGCAATCCCATTTCAATCCGGCATCTTCCCAGGCTTGCCATGTATGCGGGACGGAAAAACGTAAAAAATGCTGTCGCCCTGACTCTACAGGCTGTGGTGAAACTGATTGTAAATGAGATATTTCCGATTGTAATTTTTCCTTGTCTTTATAGATGTCGTAGCTTGGATGGATACCGATTTTATGCCCTCTTTTGTCTATTGTTGACATTAATTTTTGAATGCGCCCATCTTTAACGTCATAATTGCCTTCGTATTTAGTTTTGCCTCCGGCAATAAAGAAGAAATGAGAAGTCAGGTCATACTGCTCCGACAGGTCCATCAAAGTATCAAAAGTATCAAAAGGGTCTTTGCCTTTTCTCAGATAATCCAGATGTTGCTGGGCGGCTTTTGTGTTTTTTCTTTTAAGCAGATCACCAGCAATGGTTTTCAGTCCGGCAGATGGTTTTTCCCAGAGGTATGGATGGTCTACATCGTGGGTAAGCAAGGTAGAGAATTGGCGTTCTTTACGTTTTTCATAGGGCGATAAAAACTCAATCAGGTTCCACAGAAATTCTATGTATTCATTGACAACAGGGCGATGGAGGAAATCAAAAAGGGAAGCCAGAGAAGCTTCTGCTGGAAAACGATCATGTTGATCCCGTTCGTTAAGTACATATTCTTCCCAACGTGTCAGCATAAAAAAAGCACTGGCGAAAATATCTACATCTGCGATAATTTTATCTTCACGGAAGTGTACCACCCCGCCTCCGAATAAAACTGGCATATCCTCGACAGGCGCAAATTCATGCGTCATTTTATAGATAGGATTCGGGATATTATCCTCATGCAGATAGCCTTCTTTTTCGTTGAAAAAACGAAAAAAATCATCTACGATGACTAGCTTTTTCCCATTGTCAAATTCTATAGTATAATGATCTTCCTGCCCGGTTCGTAGCTCATACTCCAAGCCCAAATACTCGCCCAGCAATACCTGAATAATGTATTGCTTTTCCGCCAGAAAACTGTGATGTACAGTAATGGTCATAAAGTGAAGATAAGATTTTTTGTTCTGGAATATCAAATTTAAGCGATTATGAAGAGAAGTTCCTTCAAAGCCTGAAATTTCACATCAGGAAGGCAAAGCACTTACTTCGAGATATGAATGATTTACTGTAGCACCTGAAATACTTACTTCAAGATGTAAACGACTTACTTAAGAACGTGAAATTTCACATCAGGAACGTGAAACAAAGCGTATTCCGTGTACAAAATTATTTTGATAAGCTTGAAAAGTCGGAGTATTGTTTTGGTTATCAGTGTTTTGTGTTTTTGAAAAGTATCTGGAATCTAGCCTTTTTTACTGCTTTTGAATTTGTTTTATATAAATTTAAGCTCAGCTATATCTTGCATAAGTCAATGATTTAAAATACCTTAGCGGTAAATACGAGTTTTAGATCATTGTCCAGTGTAGTTAGGATTGAAAC
>JAHDFX010000069.1:0-1753 GCA_020627965.1 Saprospiraceae bacterium
AAAGAGATTCAAGGAATTTTTCCAAAGTAAAAAACCATGCAACACACCTTAGAAAAAATCAAGCATATTAAAGTAGACTCTATTTTCGGCAAAAAAAAACATTTTAATGCTGCTGATCGAAAACAAAATTACCACTACTGGATCGGCATACCATTAGTAGCCTTAAATGTTATTATAGGAACAACATTATTTGCTAATCTGGAAAACCTGGAAAACTGGGTCAAACATCTCCCCGCAATACTAGCTTTTGTCGCTGCTCTTCTGGCAGCTTATCAAACATTTTTTAATTTTAGCAAGCAGGTAGAGGGACACCGAAATGTTGCCAATGATTACCTTGCTCTCATGAAAAAATGTGATAGAATACAAGGTTATATTGACGATAAAGCAATCGACCAAAATGTCATCATGGAAATGATCGAAGATCTTGGTAGTGAAGCAGCACGTATCAACAAAGCTGCGGCCGCATATCATGTATCCGATAAAGATTATAAACTTGCCCAAAAAGGTATTGACGCAGGAGAAGAGGGGTACACGGAAAAAGAACTAAGTCTCTAGAGTGTGTTTAACAAACATTTTCACGAGTCATTTCTCCAAAAAGATGATAAATGACAGTAAACATATCAGTAATAAAAATGTAAGATTTCCCAAAAAAACAGCCAACAGCCTATTGGAAATTCACATATTTATTTTATACAATGACGTACTCAGCCTCCTAAAATACTCACCTGAATACGTCTACCTACGTAGTCAGATACGTCACCTAGGGTACTCAGATAGGTTAAAAATATAGTCCGACCACTTCATCAACGTAGTCAGGCACCTTATACAATGTAGTCGAGCCACAAAAGAACCTGCTCATTTAGGTCTATTTGAAGGATGAGTACCTAGCACAACGCAATCGAGCTACTAAAACACCTATTCGACTACGTTTGTCCTCCTATCAAAGCACGTTGTCTTACCCAATCGGACTACTAAATAACCTATTCGAGTACCCTATAACACCTATACGCTTGCCCTTCTGTTGACGAAGCAAGCCTATCTCCGCCAATGTAAGATTTATGAGAATAGTCTGAAAAAAAATAAAGATATATTTGTCTAAAAAAAATACACAACTCATCTTTGCCATCGCTAAACGGATGTATTAATTCTAAAATTACATCTCATTTAATAACCATAAAATCAAGGTACTATGCCTTTTCAGAACTTCAATAATCGGCATTTTTCCGACCAGGAAAAAACAACTTTAGAGACTTTAATGACTCAATTAGAAACAGGATTTGCAGGCAAATTAGCGAATCTTACTCCCGATGAACGTAAACAGTACGGTAGTGTTAATGAGCAGAACAAGCTAATCATTAACAAGGTAAAAGAGTTGGCCGACAACCAACCCGACCTCAAATCTCCCGATATAGACTGGCAGGAATTTAATGCAGATTATGAATCACGTCGATTCCTCGAATCTATGCTGGGACGCATTGAACGTCTGTTTAATGACATGACCAGTGCCAAAATACTGCACGATTATGATAATTATAAAGATTCACTGACTGAGTACGAATATTCCAAGTACAGAAATAATATGGAAACACCAGGCTTTGCTGTCAAAGTAAAAGAACTGAAACAGTTTTTCGCTGCCAGTGGCATTCGTCCTAGCAGTACGAATACAGAGGAAAATACAACAGAGAATACAGAAGACGATATGTAATTTATTTATCATTGAACATTTATCATACCGACCGTACACCTCATGTTA
>JAHDFX010000069.1:1853-28027 GCA_020627965.1 Saprospiraceae bacterium
GTAATGATAAATGAACAATGATTTTGTCAGCCTGCTTCCTTTCCCGCACCCTTTTTATTCCCTACGAGGGAAGGCCTGCCCTCATTTTAGTAAAACTGACCATGCGGGTGGGGTTTCCTTTCAGGGAATAAAAAGGGTGAGCG
This sequence comes from Saprospiraceae bacterium, assembly GCA_020627965.1. Taxonomy (GTDB): domain Bacteria; phylum Bacteroidota; class Bacteroidia; order Chitinophagales; family Saprospiraceae; genus JAHDEO01. The sequence goes on from JAHDFX010000069.1 coordinate 1,997, forward strand.
AGGGCAATTCATTGAACATTTATCATACCGACCGTACACCTCATGTTAGTAATGATAAATGAACAATGATTTTGTCAGCCTGCTTCCTTTCCCGCACCCTTTTGATTCCCTAAAGGCAAGACCAAGTCCCCTTTCTCAGTTATTATCAAAGCTGAATAGTGATGGGTAGGCATTGTTTTTTCAATGTGTGTGTAACAAATTGCACAGTTTTGCTCAGTTGTCCACCCCCCTACCCCCTCCAAAGGGGGATATTTGATTGTTTATCAGCTTATTGCCCTGCCTTCGGAGGCGATGCATTGAGCCTGCCGAAATGGGGTGAAGCGGGTGGAATGCTAAGAGTTTTTTGTGCAATTTGAATTCTATGTTATACACGCTTTTTCAATAAAACCTATACTTAAAAACAAAAGAACTGCTTTGCAATTTCTCCCTTCACTTCGACATTCGAAATTCCTTGTTCGACATTCTGTGGTTCAACACGCCAGCCATTTAAATATTTTTTGACCAAAGTGAGAATTACTGCTCCCTAGAGAGATGCTAAATCTCTTATAGTTTAGTTATTTCCTCTCTCCTATTTCCAGTTCTCCCTCCGAAGGTCTATTTTTGCCCTCCAATGAAATTTACCATTCAACATACCGACGCCGGTTCCAGTGCCAGAAGCGGGCTGCTCGAAACAGCGCATGGACAGATACAAACCCCTATCTTCATGCCTGTAGGTACAGCGGCAACTGTCAAAGGCGTTCATCAGCATGAGCTCAAAGAAGACATTCAGGCGCAGATCATACTGGGTAATACCTATCATCTGTATCTGCGTCCGGGTGTAGACGTTTTGCAAAAAGGCGGCGGACTACATAAATTCAATGGCTGGGATAAGCCTATGCTGACGGATAGCGGCGGTTATCAGGTCTATTCGCTCAGTGGCAGAAGGAAGATCAAGGAAGAAGGCGTTACTTTTCAGTCGCATATTGATGGCTCCAGGCATTTTTTTACACCAGAAAATGTCATGGATATTCAGCGTCAGATCGGTGCTGATATTATCATGGCTTTCGATGAATGTACCCCATACCCCTGCGATAAAAAGTATGCTAAAGCCTCTATGGAAATGACCCATCGCTGGCTAAAGCGCTGCTGTGATCGCTTTGACAGTACAGAAGGCTTGTATGGTTATGAGCAGACTTTATTCCCCATTGTACAAGGCAGTACCTATAAAGACTTACGTAAACAATCTGCTGAAACTATTGCCTCTTTTGAACGGAAAGGCAATGCCATCGGCGGATTATCCGTAGGCGAACCGGCCGAAATGATGTACGAAACGACGGAGTTGGTCTGTGGTATACTACCAAAGGACAAACCCCGTTATCTGATGGGCGTTGGTACGCCAATCAATTTGTTGGAATGTATCGCTCTGGGCGTTGATATGTTCGACTGTGTATTGCCTACCCGCAATGCCCGACATGGATTGCTCTACACTGCTAGAGGCAGCATGAATATTAAAAATAAAAAATGGGCAGACGATTTCAGTCCTATTGATGAAGACGGACCATGCGCTACCAGCCGTTTCTACAATAAAGCCTATCTTCGTCATCTGATACACAGCAAAGAAATTTTAGGCGCTCAGATCGCCAGTCTGCACAACCTCAGTTTCTTTTTATGGCTGGTCGGAGAAGCCCGCAAACACATAGCAGCAGGCGATTTTGCAAGCTGGAAAACACAAATGGTCAAGCAATTGGCAGTTCGATTGTGATTAAGTTGATTGAGTGTATTGAGTTATTAAGTGTATTGAGTATTAGCCGACACGATAGCACAATAACACGATAGCACAATAACACGCACAATATGTTCAAAACACTAGACAGATATATCATCCGAAAGTACCTGACGACTTTCTTCTTTACAGCAATGATTTTTTCGCTTATTGCTGTAGTCATTGATTTTAGTGAAAAAATTGATGATTTTATAGAAGGTGATATTCCTACAGGTGCCATTTTCTGGGATTATTATCTCAATTATGTTCCTTTTATCAATGGTTTATTGTGGCCACTCTATGCACTCATCACCACCATCTTTTTCACCTCAAGAATGGCTTATAATTCGGAAATCATTTCTATGATAGGTGGTGGCATGAGCTTTTATCGACTCGCAAGACCTTATCTGTTTTCTGCATTAGTCGTAGCAGGTATTCATTATGCCTCTAATCACTACCTCATTCCCAGAGGAAATAAAGCCAGAACAGCCTTTGAGAATACTTATATCTGGACGAATAATTATGATAATAAAACCAAAGACATACATATGTTCGTAGATGATAGCACAAAAATATACATACGCCGCTATTCTCTGCCCGACAGCACTGGGCATGATTTTACTATTGAAAGACTTCGTCCCAATAATGAACTTCAGTATAAGCTATTTGCAGCAAGAGTAAAATGGAATGGTATAACAGGCAAATGGCAGGTTAGTAATTATCGTATCCGACATATAGACGGATTAACAGAAAGACTAGAGCATGGAGTAAAAATGGATACTATGCTTAATTTCACTCCCGGAGATATAGAACGAAGAGATAACCTGAAAGAAGCCATGACCACCCCGGAAATGAAAATTTTTATAGAAAGAGAAAAACAACGTGGCTCCGAATATTATGATAAATTTGAAGTGGAAGTACATCGACGAAGTGCCGAACCCTTCACCATTTTTATTCTTACGCTCATCGGACTCTCTGTCGCTTCCAGAAAAGTGCGTGGCGGTATGGGGCTCCACCTGGCATTAGGTGCAGGACTTGGCGGCATGTATATCTTCCTATCTAAATTCTCTACGACCTTTTCTACTAATGCAGGGCTGCCCCCTGCTATAGGTGTCTGGATTCCCAATCTGATCTTTATTGCTGTAACGCTCTGGCTAATTTGGCGGGCGCAAAAATAAACATGAGTCATCCCGAATTTTAAGCGGTGTTCGACTAATGTAAGGTATAGTCGCAAGGCAAATATTTTTTTATCATTCCTAAAATGCAGAATTATCCCCCTTTGGAGGCAGGGGTGAAGGGGGTGGAATTTGGTCAATTTTAGTCAGTTGTCCACCCCCTCCACCCTCTCCAAAGGGGGACAGAAAACCATATGAGAAATTGCTAAACACCACCTCAAACCTTTTTTTCTTTCAAAAAATACCACAATTGCGCATTTTTTTACGGGTATTACTTGCCTGACAGAATAAAATTTTTATATCTTTACTTCACAGTAGCATAGAATAGCATAGTACTGTACACAAAAACTATCGTTATACAGGATCATTAAATGAGTGTTATCCAAAAGATACAAGAACTGGAAGAAGTTGCCTCCATGTCAAAACATGAGCAATTGGTAAGAGGTATAGAAAATGCTATTGATGACAAAATGCTGGTACATGGAAGCATGTTACCTTCAGTCAATGTTATGGTTCGGGAACTGGGTTTTGCCAGGAAAACCATTGTGAAAGCTTATAGTGAACTCAAAGATAGAGGTATCATAGAGTCTAAGAACAGACTGGGTTACTTTGTGACCAATTCTGCTACAGGACAGACGATAAAGGTTGCTTTGTTGCTCTATGCTTTTCACACCTTTCAGGAAGTGTTTTACAATACATTCCGTAAGGCGGTTGGTGACAAGGTACAAATTGACGTATTCTTTCATCATAACAATTTTGAAGTCTATGAAAACACACTAAACAATATCATAGACAAATACGGAATTTGCGTTGTGGCTCCCATACCAAAAAGTAAAAATTTACTAAGAAAAATACCGCCTAATAAATTACTGATAGTAGACCGTCTGGAGGATATGGGTGAAGAGTATTCTTATATCGCACAGCGCTTCCACGAACCCACCTATCAGGCTTTAATGACACTGAAAGACAAAATATTAAGCTTTAATGAGTTTAGTATTTTTTTCAAACAAAATGTAGACTACCCAAAGGGAATACTAAGTGCATTTAAGCAGTTTGGCAAAGAAAATAACATAAGAACCAGTATAGAAAGCAAGTATGAAACTGGTATGGTAAAAGCTGGGAGTGTTTATTTCACTGTAGGTGATACAGACTTATGGGAATTGCTAAAAGATTGCAGAAAAAAAGGACTTGAATTAGGTAAAGATGTAGGTATTTTATCTCACAACGATTCCCCGGTAAAAGAAATTATATGTGGTGGTATCACAACAGTATCCACCAATTTCGAAATAATGGGACAGAAAGCTGCCGAGTATGTTATTTCCAGAGAAAAAGTCAGAGAAGTGATTCCGAGCAATCTGCTCAGAAGAGTTTCTCTCTAAAAAAACAGTTCGCCTCCTGCCAGAGACGAACTGCGAAATAAAAGGTAGTCGAGCTTACACACTCCTTGACTACCAATTACAAAACAAAAAGTAAATATAAAATGAACTTGTTTCCCTACCAAGTAAGTAGCGGTTTCAAACGAAAACATACCCGATTTTTTTCTATTGGGTTGTGTATGTTTCTCTTGCCGCTATTAATCTCTGCAACTGCCCTCAATGATCCGGCAGCTAATGTGACCGGAACAGTTTTAGACTCCGACGGCATCCCGCTCATCGGTGTAAATGTCGTTATCCAGGGTACTGAAAAAGGCACCATAACTGACATTAATGGTCAATACTCCATTGATGTCCCAGAAGGTGGTGTTCTGGAATTTTCATACATCGGTTATCAAACTATCAGTGTACCTGTTAACGGCAGAGCACTGGTAGATATTACCCTACAAGGAGATTCAGAGCTATTAAATGAAGTTGTTGTAGTCGGTTATGGTGTACAGCGAAAAAGCGACCTGACTGGCTCTGTTGCCCAATTAGATGGTAAAGAACTCTCCAATGTTACTGTCGGTAATGCTACCTCTGCTCTCCAGGGACGTATGGCGGGTATACAGGTTGAAAACTTTGGAGGACAACCAGGTGGTGAAGCCAATGTATTCATTCGCGGCGTAAGCTCTCTGACCAATTCTTATCCTCTCTATGTCATTGATGGTACATTCACAGATAATATGAATTTCCTCAATCCTAAGGATATTGAATCCATTGAGGTACTCAAAGATGCTTCTGCTGCGGCTATTTATGGCTCCAGAGCTGCCAATGGTGTAGTCTTAATCACTACTAAGCGAGGAAAAGCTGGTAAGCCAAGAATTAGTCTGGACATGAGAACAGGAGTAGAGTCGCCCAGTAAAATGCTGGATTACCTGAATGGTGCTGAATTTGTAGCTTATCGCAATCAATTAGAACAAAATGATAATACCGGCTTTGTATTGGCAGATAATGGCGTAAGTACAGACTGGCAAGACTTATCATTGAACAATGGTAGCCTGCTGGATTACGGTATCTCTGCTTCAGGGGGTAGCGAAAACTCAACCTACTTCATCTCTGGTAATTATTTCAATCAGGATGGTATCCTGACGGGCTCTGGTTTCCGTCGTTATAATGCGCGTGCAAATAGCTATTTTAAGCTGGGCAAATTCACGATCAATGAATCGCTATCGCTGACTTCTTCCGAATTGCAGGAAAACGAATGGTTTGGTTTTGAAGGCTCTACAGCGCCAATTCTAAGAGAAAGCGTTCCTGAAAATGAAGGCGGCTTTGAAGCACCAGATGCCGACATTCACAACTTTGGAGGTATCAATAAATACGCAATGGCAAACCTGGAAGACAACAAACGTCTGTCCAGAAATCTGCTGGGAAATATCAATGTTGGCTATGAGATCATAGAAGGTCTGACAGCCAGGGTCAATCTTGGTGTTGATTATTTAAATAGTGTAAAAACCACCTTCCGCCCGACCTATTTCATGAGTACAACTGATCCGGTTTTCAATACCAATACAGAGAATGACCTTACTGATCTCCGTTCAGAAGGAACATTAGTACAGGTAGAGCCTACTTTATCATATGATAATGATTTTGGTAAAAACCGCCTAAATGTAGTTGTCGGTTTTGGACAATTAAGATCAGACCTGAGAGAGGTGGCTATCTATGGACAAAATCTGCCTAATAATGACATCAACACAGTAGGCGCAGCCGGAACATGGCAAAACGTAGGCGGTGGTAATTTCACCAGTGCATTACGGTCTGTTTTCGGACGTGTCAATTATGTATTTGATGATAAATATCTGGTCACAGCCACGCTCCGCCGCGATGAATCTTCCAAATTTGCTGAAGAATTCAGAGTCGGTTATTTCCCGTCTTTCTCCGTAGGCTGGAAAGTCAGTAACGAAAGTTTCTGGCCTGAAAATTCTATCGTCAATTCATTCAAAGTCAGAGCAGGTTATGGAGAATTAGGCTCTCAGGATATTCCTGATTATGCTTTCCAGTCTGTATTTAATCTGAATTCCAATGTTTCTTTCGGTGGGCAAACCGTTCCAGGCTTTGCGCAAACTTCTTTCAATCTGGATAATATCAAATGGGAAACTGCCAGAACAACCAACATAGGTGCCGATTTCGGTCTATGGGATGACCAATTGGTTTTTTCTGCTGAATATTTCAATAAGGACGTTAGTGATGTATTGGTAGGTGTTGCATTGCCTTCTACCAGTGGTTCCAGTGTTCCTGTAATCCAGAATGTAGGTGAAGTGAATAACAAAGGTTTTGAGCTTGAAGCGACTTATCGTAAAGCTGGTAACTTCAATTACGCGATCAGCGCCAATATCGGTACTGTACGTAATAAGGTAACTAGTCTGCCAAATCCGGTGATTGGCCCTTCTACTACGGAAGATCTGGTTCGTGTAAATCGCTTTATTGAAGGTCAGCCGCTAGGTGTTTATTGGGGTTTCGAGATCGACGGTGTTTATGCCGATCAGGCTGCCATTGATAATGATCCTAATATTGCCAATGACCCGACTCGTCGCTCTAGTGTACAGCCAGGTGATTTCATCAGAAGAGATCTTACTGGTGATGGTATTGTAGATGGTGACGACCAAACAGTATTGGGTGATCCTACGCCTGATTTCACCTATGGTCTGAACTTTACAGGAGGTATCAGCGGACTTGATTTCGGTCTGTTCTTCCAGGGTGTTCAGGGTAATGAGATATACAACCTGAACAAACGCTTCAATATTTTCTGGGCAGATGATAATAAGCTGAGCGATGTGAAAGATGCATGGACACCCGAGAATACCAATACAGATATTCCAAGAGTAACAGCGCTAGATCAGGCAGTAAACAGTGCGCCTTCTTCTTTCTTTGTAGAAAATGGTTCTTATTTCCGCCTGAGATCACTTGAAGTAGGCTATAGCCTGAATGATAAAGTTAATGTAGAATGGCTAAGTAATTTACGGCTGTTTATCAATGCACAAAATGTATTCGTTATTTCAGGATATTCTGGTTATGACCCTGATGTATCCTCTACTAATGGCGGACGTGCAAATATAGACTTAGGTTTCTTCGGCTACCGCCCACGTACCAATCCATTGCTCGGTAGAGGGCTGGACAGCCGTGCATATCCCAATGCCAGAAGTATCATATTTGGTGTACAGGCTACTTTTTAAAAAACTTAGTTCATTGGATTGACAATATCCCCCTTTGGAGGGGGGCGCAGGGGGTGGAATTTGCTAGGTTATCCACCCCCTACACCCCCTCCAAAGGGGGACAATTCAGCATTACAAAAAATAGTAGCTTATAAAAATTAGAAAAATGAAAATATATATAAAATACACAGCAGGCATAGTTTTTATGTTTTGTCTGCTCATACCATTCAGTTGTTCTGATGACTTATTGAATCAAAACAACACCAACACCGTTTCCTCTGCTACCTTCTGGAAAACACCGGAAGATGTAGAATTAGCGGTCAATGGCATATATCACCCAATTACAGGGACATTCTTCTGGGGACGTATCGTTCATACAGGTGCTATGCTACGCTCAGATGTATTCAATGTACGTCCTCTTGGTGTCAATACTGCCATGTCTACATTTCAGGGAGAAGCTGGTGTGGCACGTTGGGCAACAGAGCCCTGGCAAGAATGTTATAAAGCAATTTTCAGAGCCAATAGTGTACTGGAAAATACAACGGCAGAAAATGTACCTGACCAAACGCAGCGAGATGGCTTCACCGGTCAAGCCTATTTCATGCGTGCATTCTCTTACTGGTATTTAATAAACCTATATGGCAATGTGCCTTTGGTAACAGAAACGCCTAAAGATTCTGAAGATTTCTTCCCTACACAGGCAGAAAAGAGTGTTGTCTGGGCACAAATAGTAAGTGATTTGGAACAGGCTGAGACCTTACTACCAGCTAGTTGGGATAATGATAATGCAGGCCGCCCAACAGCCGGAGCAGCTACAGCATTAAAAGGTAAAAGCTATTTATATCAAAACAACTGGAGTGCAGCTTCTACTGCATTGATGAATGTTGTCAATAATAGTTCTTACTCATTATTACCAGCAGTTCGATACCATGAAAATTTTGATGAAACTAATGAGAATAATGAAGAATCCGTCTTCGAATTACAATATCTGGGCGTTGCAGCCTTCGTCTGGGGCGCAGATATTCCAGGTGCAGGTACCATGGGGAATTTCCATATTGATTATGCTCCACCGGAAAAATCACCGGATCAGAGTCACTTCATCAATTCATGGGTAAAAGACCTGTTTGAAGCCAATGGCGAAACAATCAGAAGAGACCAAACGCTGGCTTATGATTACCCGGGTTCTACAGGCTATGGCGGCTTAGCATTTTTAGATGATTTTGCTGGTGATATAGCTGTTGCACAAGCTGATGGTATGGAGCCTATTTTTACCCGTAAATATTCAGGTATGGACGTAGGAGAACGTGATGCTGTAGATTTTCTGGGTACCAATGTAGGCACCAACTGGAGAATTATCCGCTATGCCGATGTATTATTGATGCTGGCAGAAGCCCTTAATGAGCAGGGGCAAACTGCTCAGGCAGAAACTTATCTGAATATGGTCAGAGATCGTGCGCAGGTAGCACCTAAAACCGGACTTAACCAGGCAGATATGCGCCAGGCAATCATTGATGAACGTGTACTCGAATTGACAGGCGAAGGACATCGCTTTTTCGATCTGGTACGTTGGGGCTTAGCTGATGATTATATGGGTACCAATTCACTGCATGGACCTCACCCGAAATCATTAAGTGGTGGTGTATTCCAGTCAGACAAACACGAATATATCTGGATCCCTCAGGGCGAATTGGAAGCCAATTCTAATCTTGAACAAAATCCGGGTTATTAATAAAAGAATGTTTTCATACGCGCTCGATTTAAGTCGATCAGGACTGGTCAGACTAAAAACTGACCAGTCCAATTTTATACGGCAGTACTTAAAAACGTATGATGTTTATGTAAATGCCCACAAAGGTAATCTCGTGAGAGAATATTTTACAGGAAGAACAAAGTTTATACTAAAATTACTCATATTCTATATTTTAATTGGTCTGACAGCCTGTCAACACAAAACAAATTATAAGTTCAACTTTGTATCGCCGACACATTCGGGTATTCATTTTTCTAATACGATTACCGAAAACGATTCCATCAATATTTTGGATTTTCACTACATATACAATGGTGGTGGAGTTGGAGTTGGCGATTTCAATAAAGACGGGCTGCCAGACCTTTGTTTTTCAGGCAATCAGGTAGCATCCAAATTATATATCAACAAAGGCAATTTGCAATTTGAAGACATTACTGAACAAGCAAATTTTGACTCAAAAGGCTGGACAACAGGCGTAGCAATAGCAGATATTAATGCAGATGGGTGGCTGGATATTTATTTAAGTGTAGGTGGAAAGGTTTGCAATGGCCATTGCATCAATCAGCTTTTCATACATCAGGGATTAGATGATAAAGGTATTCCCGTTTTCAAAGAATCAGCAGCAAAATATGGACTGACAGATGGCTTATATACCCAACAGGCAGCTTTTTTTGATTATGATCTGGACGGCGATCTGGATGTATACTTATTACATAATATTGTCGATCCTAAAGATAAAAACTCCCCAAGCCCTCATCATTATATCAATGAAAACACGCAAGATAAATTATTGAGAAATGATGTTGTAAAAGACAAGTCACACCCCGTTTTTACAGATATATCAGAAGAAGCGGGCATCAACAAAAGAGGTTATGGATTAGGCATAGCCATTGAAGATTTTAATCAAGATAATTACCCCGACATATACATAGCCAATGACTTTTTATCTGAAGACCTTTTGTATTTAAATAAAGGAAAAAAAGCAGGTAAACATCAAGGCTTCAAAGAAACTGCCAAACAATACTTAGCACACCAGACCTATAACAGTATGGGCGTTGATATAGCAGATGTAAATCAGGATGCCCTGCCCGATATTATGGTCGTTGATATGTTGCCTGCTTATTATGAAAGGGAAAAACGTATGCAGGGCTTCATGAATTATGACAAATTTCTATTGTCTCAAAAACAAAATTATTCAGCTCAGTTTATGAGAAATACCTTACAGATCAACAATGGTTTTACCAATAATAACCTATTGCGTTTCAGCGACCTGGGCTATATGACAGCGGTATATAAAACAGATTGGAGCTGGACACCACTATTAGCTGATTTTGATAATGACGGTGATCGAGATATTTATATTACCAATGGTTATGTTCGTGATATTACTGATCTGGATTTTGTCAATTATAGTGCCTACGGAACCAGTTTTGGTACAAAAGAAGCCCATCGGGCAGCCCTACAAAAAGCTATTAATGAAATGGAGGGAGTTAAGCTCAATAATTATTTTTACGAAAATAATACGCTGTCAGGACAACTGAGTCCTCAAACTAAAGACCAATCAGCCGAATGGATTAGAGCCACTCCCTCCTACTCTAATGGTGCCGCTTATACTGATCTCGATAATGATGGTGATCTAGACCTTATTGTTAATAACATTAATGACAAAGCCTTCCTATTAGAAAACACAAGCGACAACAATAATTACCTAAAAATTCAGCTCAAAGGAAGTCCTAAAAATCCAAATGGGATCGGGACTAAAATATATACCTGGTGTGAAGATCAAAGACAGTATTATTTTCACAGTCCTCAACGAGGATACCTTTCCTCTATGGATAATACCATCCACTTCGGACTAGGTTCGTGTAAGTTACTGGATTCTCTGAAAATTGTCTGGTCTACAGGTATACAACAAACTTTGTACAACCTGAATAGCCATCAATTATTAAGTTTAAATATAGAAGAAGCAAAAACAAAGAATATCTCTAAAAACATCAGACCTTTTAGCCCATTTAAAAAAATCCAATCTACCGACCTCATTAATTACCAACACAGGGAAAACGTTTTTCATGATTATTATATCCAACATTTATTGCTGCATCAATATGCTCAGGATGGTCCTTGTATAGCTGTTGCAAATATTGATAACAAATCAGGAGAAGAACTATTCATAGGTGGCGCAAAAGGCTTCTCCGGGCAAATTTTCTTTCAGGAATCGAACGGAAAATACAAAGCCACTGCAAGTTTTGACGCAAAATATGAAGACACAGACGCGATCTTCTTTGATGCAGACAATGATGGAGACAAAGACCTGTATGTGGTCAGTGGAGGAAGCGAATTCAAAGCCAATAATGAAGCTTACCAGGACAGGATATACACCAATGATGGTAAAGGTAATTTCGAGTACGACACCAGTTTATTACCCGAGATCAGGACATCTGGTGCCACTGTCGTACATACCGATTTTGATAAAGATGGAGATGAAGACCTCTTTATAGGCGGGCGTGTAACCCCTCATCGTTTTCCAGAAATACCCAGAAGTTATTTATTAGAAAATCAGCAGGGAAAATTTGTAGACATTACACCAGAAAACTTACAGTATCCTGGCATGTTGACTGATGCCATATGGCAAGATTACAATAATGATGGCTGGCAAGATTTGATATTGCTTGGCGAATGGATGCCTGTACTATTTTTTAAAAACGATCAGGGCAAATTAGAAAACGAACAGGTGACCATTCAGCATCCAAGCGGAGAAAAAGCAACTATCGACGGGCTTTGGAATTGCATAGCAGCAAAAGATATAGATCAGGACGGAGATATTGATTTTGTGTTGGGCAACCAAGGTATGAACACACGCCTGAAAGGCTCAGCAAAAGAACCTCTATACTTATATACAGCAGATCATGACAATAATGGCAGCCCCGACCCACTCATAGCTCAGTACTATACCAATAAAGCAGGAAAACGTCTCCTCTACCCTTTACATACTCGTGATGATGTTATGAAACAACTGGTCAAATTAAAAACTACTTATCAGGATTATAAAAGCTTCAGTGAGGTTGATTTTAATACCTTATTAAAACCAAAACAAGAAAATCTGGTGCAGGTTAATCAACTTCATAGCGCCTATCTGGAAAATAAAAATAATGGAGAATTTATATTCCATGAATTACCGCCTGTTTGTCAGTGGTCATCAGTTAATACTATACTAATTGATGATTTCGACCAGGATGGCAGACAAGATATATTGCTGGCAGGAAATGATTATTCAACAGAAAGTAATGGCGGCTGGCAAGATGCAATGACAGGTGTATTACTACAAGGCGATGGCAAAGGAAATTTTAAAGCACTACGCAGTGCATCCAGTGGTTTTTATGCTCCAGGTCATGTCAGAGCATTAAATATATTGAAAGATAAAAAAGGTGAAAAATACGTTTTAGCCGGACAAAACTCAGATACACTCAGTGTATTTGCAATAACAAAATAAATGGACAGAACGATAGCCATAAATAACTTCCCGGAAATGACCATACTCGGTCAGGTAGATGGAGGAGAGATCAATCTGGAATTAACAGACCAGACTAAGGGTATATATGAATATCTTTTCACGCTCTCGGCCCATGACGAACTAGTTAAACCAACGGAGGTTACCTTACGCTGGCGTATACCTTCTTTCAATGTTCAAGGGGTATGGACGAGCGCTAGTCTGCACGAAAAAAGGCAACAATACGACTGGGAACTGGAACATCTTCAGTCACGTGTCTCTGTTGATGCTCCAGTGGTTAGTGTGTTCGGTCATCAAGATGAAAACATCATTACTTTTGCCTGTTCAGATGCTATTAATACGATGCAAATGAATGCATTGCTCAGAGAAGAAGACAATCATTTGTATTGTCATTTATCTTTCTTTACAGAGCGCCATCCCCTAATTGATTCCTACCAAGCCAGAATAAGAGTAGACACACGTTCCATACGTTTTTCAGAAGCCTTACAGGATATGAGTCTGTGGTGGGAAAAGAATGATAAGCTTATACCCACTACAGTACCTGACCTGGCAAGGGTTCCTTTATACTCTACCTGGTATGAATTCCATCAAAGTCTCGATGAAGAAAGACTCTACGAAGAATGTCGGCTCGCCCGTGAAATGGGCTACGAACTGGTCATTCTTGATGATGGCTGGCAAACGATGGATGCCAACAGAGGTTATGATTACTGTGGCGATTGGGAAGCCATACGTATCCCGGATATGGCTGGCTTTGTAAAAAACTTACATCAAATTGGTATTAAAGTCGGCTTGTGGTTTTCTGTGCCTTTTTGTGGGGTTCACTCTAGAGCTTATCAGCGTTTTAAAGGCAAGTTTTTGACAGAAAACCACCGTTGGGCACCTGTTTTCGATCCTCGCTATCCTGAAGTACGGGAATACCTGATCAATACTTATGTCAATGCTTTAAAAAATTATGATCTGGATGCTTTCAAACTGGATTTTATTGATGATTTCAAAGCCTATCCCGAAACAGTATTGAGTAAAGAAGACGGAAGAGATTATGCTAATGTTAATGAAGCTGTAGATCGCTTAATGACTGATGTTATTCAAGCCCTGAAAGCCATCAAATCAGATATTGCTATTGAATTTAGGCAAAAATACATCGGTCCTGCCATGCGGAAATATGGCAATATGTTCAGGGCTTTCGACTGCCCCAATGATGCGGTCAGCAATAGGATCAGGACAACTGATGTAAAACTCCTTTGTGGCAGCACCGCTGTACATTCAGATATGTTTACCTGGCATTTTGACGAACCTGTCGAGATTGCTGCATTGCAAATGCTAAACGCCCTGTTCTCCGTTCCCCAATTATCGGTCAGTATTGCTCGTGCACCAGAAGATCATAGACGAATGATCGCCTTTTATACCCGCTATTGGCTATCCCAGAAATCTGTTTTGCTGGAAGGGCAATTTACACCACTAAAACCACTTGCCAATTACCCCATATTGATGGCAGAAAAGGATGAACAAATAATCTATGGTGTGTATGATGACATCATATTGGAAGTAAAATCAGATTTCAAAAAAACAGACATTATTAATGCCAAACGCAGCAATTATATAGCCGTCCATTTTCAGTCAGAATCATTCAACTGTAGAGTGCAGGTGTTTGACTGTCAAGGAAATATAACCAGGAAAGACAATACAAATTTTAAAGCTGGTTTAAAGAAATTAAGCATACCACCAGCCGGATTAATGCAAATTGAAAAATTATGAATACAGGAATTTCAACTATAGATATTAGCATTATAATCATCTACTTTATTGTTGTACTTGGCATTGGTTTCAGCATTGCCCGTCGAACAAAAACGGGAGACGACCTATTTCTCGGTGGACGTACTTTTGGCTGGGGGCTGATCGGTCTTTCTTTGTTTGCCTCTAATATTTCCAGTTCTACAATCATTGGTTTATCCGGTGCTGCTTATACCACAGGAATCGTCAATTCCGTTTATGAATGGCTATCTGGCTTGCCTTTGATTATTGCCGCACTGATCTTTGTGCCGCTGTATCTTCGATCCCGAATTACTACAATACCCGAATTTCTGGAAAAGCGCTTTGACCGGCGTTCGCAGGTCTTCTTTTCTATTATTACGATAGTCATGAGTATCATCGTAGATACTGCCGGAGGTTTGTATGCCGGGGCTATTGTTATGCAGACTTTCTTTCCTGACTTAGTCTTATGGCATGTAACATTAGTACTGGCTTTAGTTGCTGGTATTTATACTGCTTTTGGTGGGCTTCGGGCTGTTGTATACACAGATGCTATTCAGGCAATTATACTGATATTTGGCTGTAGCGTACTGACCTATATGATGTATGAGCGTTTAGGTTTTTCATGGGCAAATGTTATGGCAAATGTTCCTGAAGGGCATTTTTCTGTCGTTCGTCCATTAAGTGATGAAACATTGCCTTGGCCTGGTTTACTTCTAGGTGTTCCCTTCCTTGGATTTTGGTATTGGTCTACAAATCAATATATCGTACAACGTGTCTTAGGAGGACGAAATGTACGTCATGCCCGTTGGGGTGTTATGTTGGCTGGCTTTTTGAAAATTATTCCTCTATTTATTATTGTTATACCTGGTGCTATGGCAATCAGTATCATTCCTGGATTGGGCGAAAATGGTGATGCAGTATTCCCAAGAGCAGTTATGGAAGTCTTGCCTGTAGGTATGGTAGGCTTAGTCTTAGCTGGTCTGATTTCGGCTATTATGTCAAGTGTAGATTCTACGCTTAATTCAGCTTCTACGCTGGTGGTTGTCGATTTTATCAAGCCCATGCAGGAGAAAAGAACAGGTAAAGCTTTGGATAGCAATTTAATTGAAAAATCAGCACCAAAGAAAGAGGTTCAACGAGAAAAAGATACTTCATTTATTGGAATTATTGCAGGGATCATCACAAACCCGATACGTATGATTATTCGCCTTTTATGGTCAGGCGATGAAGCTGCCCGATACGGAAGAATAACTACGCTCATTCTAATGACTATCGCAGCAATATGGGCGCCAATGATCGTCCACTTTGGCGGTTTGTGGGGATACCTCCAACAGATGTTTTCGATAGTTGTACCTCCTATCGTTGTTATATTCTTGGTAGGTGTATTTTATAAAAGAGGTAATGCAGATGGCGCATTCTTTACACTATTGATTGGAACTATACTTGGCATTGTCTTATTTGTTTTAGCGCAATTAAAAATTAGTGGTCTTCACTATACTTACAATGTTGGTATAATGGTCGGCGTCAGTACAATATTATTTATCGCTTTCAGTTTGATGACAGCGCCACCTTCCGCTGAAAAAATTGCAGATTATACATTCAGTAAAGACTTGATTAGTGATGGAATGGAGGGCTTACCCTGGTATAAGGATTATCGCTTTCATGCAGTTTTATTGATGGCTTTGATGGGCTATATATTGTATTTGTTTTGGTAAATGAGAAAAACATTACGAGTAAAAATTTCATTCATTCTGAATACAGATCATTGTCCCTTGCAATTTCAGTAGTATTTTATCTGTATTGGCATCATAGACGGTACCTTCACAGACCGTGAGTTGTTTGCCGGCTTTGATCACTTTGCCTATGGCAATAATTTTATCACAGGCAGCCGGACGAAGTAAATTGACTTTAAATTCGACGGATAAAACACGAGCATTTTCGGGCATCATCGTCAAGGCAGCATAGCCGCAGGCACTATCCACCACGCTGGTCAGTACTCCTGCATGGAAAAAGCCATCCTGCTGGGTCAACCCTGCTGAAAAGGGACAATCTATGCGTACTTCGCCCTCCTCTACACTGACTAACTCAGCCCCAAGTGTTTTCATGAAACTTTGTTTATCAAAACTGTTTTTTATGCGTTGATAATATATTGTTGGATTCATTGTTTAAAAATGTCTATTTTTACGACAATAAGATTATGTTTAAAATAATTCACATGCAAAATACGCTTATAAAATACACAATAGGTATCTGTTGTCTGCTTTTTCTTTTGTTCGCCTGTCAGTCTTCAAACAATAAAACAGTAGAACCGCCTGTACCCAATCCCCAACCAACTACTTCTGCCCCCAAACAAACTGTACCAGCTCCAGATAACGACTATATGGTCAACCTTTTTGAACAAGTAGATTACATAGATATAGTTTTTCACAATTTTGACTTCAGCATGAGCGTCACCGATAAGCCCAATGCCCAACGCAACATTTCATATATGTCACTTAACCCTGTAGAAGACATAGCCTGCACACCTTCATTAGGCCGATCTTATCTCAATGGAAGTGGAGCAGAATTAGCCGTAGTAGATATACATTACAACGGAACTTGTGCATATTACGTCTTTGTAAACAAGAATGGTCGCCCGAAGCTTGCCTGCCAAATGTCGGAAGGTGGCATTAATTTCATGAAACAGATCGCTTCTATGCAAGTTCAGAAAGCCCAATAGAAGCAGCAGTCAATCGTAATTGACGCTGATATTGACCTTAAAACGGACATTGATATTGATTTTGGCATCTTTTTTTATAAAAAAACGACAATAGTGAACTTTATTTGTTAAAGTTGTTGTTATTTTTGACGTATAGTAATTGTTAAAAAGCTGCAGCAGCCAAAGCTCAGCCTAAATTAACACAATTATAATTTTTCATAAAACTAAATTTATATTGGCAAGAAGACAAAAAAGATTTACAAGAAAGCCTGAGAGACCCAGATTCAGAATAAATCAGCAAATCAGATCACCTAAGATTCGTCTAGTAGGAGATAATCTGGACGAAATCAGTGAAGTAGTAGGTACAAAAGTAGAATCAGGTGTATACCCGGTAAGACAGGCCTACGAGTTTGCAAACGCATTAGGCTTAGATCTGGTGGAAATATCTCCTAAGGCAGATCCTCCAGTCTGTAGAGTTATCGACTACAAGAAATTCCTCTTCGACAGAAAGAAAAAGGAAAAAGAAATCAAAGCAAAAACCGTTAAAACGGTGGTTAAGGAAATTCGCTTTGGCCCAAACACAGATGATCACGACTTCCAATTTAAAGCTCGCCATGCAGAAAAATTCCTGAAAGAAGGTTCTAAGGTAAAAGCCTATGTACATTTCCGTGGGCGTACTATTGTGTTTCGTGAACGTGGTGAATTATTATTATTAAGGTTCATCAAACATCTGGAAGAGTTTGGCTCACCCGAAGCATTACCCAAAATGGAAGGTAGGCGAATGTTTGTTATGTTGGCACCTAAAAAAATTCCGGCAAAAAAATCTAAACCGGCAAAAGACAAGTCAGCTAAAAAAACTGAAGCTAAATCGAAAGATGGAAAAAAAGACGACAAGCCTGCTGATAACAACGCACAGACTACATAAATAGATTGTTTTCAAATATTTATGGCGAAAATGTCATAAAAAGCGGCTGTACAAACAGATTAATAAGTTTGTACAGTCGCTTTTTTTTAGGATTATTCATATTTTTGCCCTGAATATAAGGTTTAGACATTTAGTTAATATGTAACAGGTTATTATTTACCATAAATAAGCCTTTGTAAGATGTTTTTGTAAATGATCTTACTATTTAAGGGTTACAAATAACATATGCTTACGTCTCAATCACTGTTCTGAGATAAAATCAACACATAATAATTTGACACACTCGACAACCAAATGAGTAGACAGTCTGTCTTTATTTAATATGTTTGTACATAAAATTTGTAACAAAACTTTACAAATAAACGTAATAATCTGAGTCTAAGTCATGGTCTGTTTTTATTATATAAAATATAACTAAAGGATAGTCCGGAATTAGTCCAAAAGCAAAATCAATTCTATGAAGCAGGTATTTACCCTCATCATGGCTTTACTGCTGTTTTTTCCAGCAATACAGGCAGAAAGCAAAAAAAATAATTTAGCAGACAACCCTCCCTGTACCGCAGAAATCTTGACGCCTAGTCAAGAAATCTGTGATAACTTTTTTATGATCACTGCGACACCACCGGAGCCAGGCGAAACAGGTGCTTGGACTGGACCCACAAATACTGCTGTAGTCGCACCTTCTAGCGCAAGTACTTTTATTACTAATCTTAATCCGGGGCCTAATGTCATTACATGGACGATCTTTGATGCATTTGGAGTAGCATGTAGCGCTACCTCTTTTACATTAATCAACAATGAAGTACAGACGACTCCAGCTATCCTTACAGGAAATAATGTAGAAGTCTGTGATGAAAATGGTTTTGTAGTAGAAGGAAATGCACCAACGGGTGCTGATGAAGTTGGTGAGTGGTCTTCTAATGATCTGACAGGTTCAGTTTCATTCTCCAGCCCAAACAGCCCGGTCACTACAGTCAATGGGCTTCCTCCAGGCAATACAGTTATTACCTGGAATATATCTAATAATGCCTGTTCTGCTACACCAGCAGCTATTTTCGTAACAAACAATGAAGTAATCACCGTTGCAGAAATAGAACCGCCAGTAGCAGAAATTGAAAGTTGTGTCACTGATGGTTTTAATGGTATTTTCGCGAATATCACCAATCAGTTAATACCAGGTGAAACTGGTACATGGGCAGGACCTCCAGGGGTTACTTTCAATCCTAATGCAGAAGCACCTTTTATATCTGGTCTTCAGCCCGGATCAAATGTAATTACCTGGACAATTACCAGAGGAAATTGCCCACCAAGTACAGCTTCTGTTACTATTATCAATAATGAGCCAAATAACGTTAACATACTGACTAATGATGGTGTTGCCACCTGTGCAGACGGCTCTCTGACTCTTGATGCGGATCCGCCACTAACTGACCAAACAGGTACATGGACAGGACCAGCTGGTACAGTCTACGCCCCAAACCCAGACCAACCAACAGTAACTGTATCTAATGTCCCTCCTGGCAACCAAACGTTCTACTGGACGCTTACACAAGGCGGATGTAGCCTTACAGACAGTGTGGAAGTAATGATTTATGATGAGCCAGTTATCGATTCTATCTCTATTACCGATGTTACAACGGTAGGCGGCAATGATGGTATTATGACGGTGTGTGTAAATGGAGGAACTCCACCTTATACTTACACCTGGTCTCCTTCTCAGGGTACAGGAACTCCGGTTTCCGGCCCTTGTGATGATAATTATGAAATATCCGGCGTAGAAGCAGGTACTTATATTGTAACGGTTACCGATGCTAATGGCTGTATAGATATATTTGGTGATGCACCAGATGAAATGAATGAAGTTGAGGAACCCGATTGTAGTGATTTTGATATAGGTCTGGTCGTTTCTACTAATGAATCATGCGATGAATCTGATAATGGTTCGATTACTATTGAAGTATTGAACGCACAGGGAGATATTGTATATTCTATAGGAAATGGTGTTCCTGATGTCACCACAACAGATAATCCATATACTTTTGAAGACCTGCCAGCAGGAAATTATAATGTATTTGTTAGTGATGAACGCTTATGTACCGATTCATATATCGGTAATCCTGTAGTCATCACTGCACCTGATCCGCTTGTTGTTTCTACAACACCAACAGCCATAACAACTGTAAACGGAAGTGATGGTACTATTGGTGTCTGCATCAATGGTGGTACAGGCCCTTATACGGTAGTTTGGTCGCCAATGGATGGTTCTGTCGGCCCCGATACTGGTTCCTGTACAGATAATCAAATTATAACAGGATTACCTGAAGGTTCATACGACATTACAGTAACGGATGCCAATGGTTGTGAAGATATTGTAGAAAACATAACAATCAGTCCGCCTGTTTGTGATGACCTGCAATTCGACTCAGTAACCTCTACCAATTCTTCTTGCTATGGAGAAGATGATGGTTCTATCATAATTACAGGAGTATCTGATGATCTTCCTCTCATGTATAGTATTGATGGTGGAGCAACTTATTCTTCTGATAATATTTTTGACGACTTGCCTCCCGGCACCTATGACGTATATATTCAGGACGACCAGCTTTGTGTGCTCGGTCCTAATACAATTATAATCTCTGAGCCTGACTCGCTTCAGGTTGACCCTACTATTATTAATGTATCTACAGTGGGTGGTAGCGATGGACAAATCCTAATGTGCGTAGAAGGCGGTACTAGTCCATATACTTTCGATTGGGATCCGATACCGGCAGGAAGTACTGTAGGCACTGATACTGACCCAAATTGTAACGGTGAAGCATGGTCTATTATTGGCTTGCCTGCTGACATGTATGTAGTTACTATTACCGATGCCAATGGATGTATTGATATCATTGGCGATATGTCGACACCAGGTGATACCATAACTATTACTGAGCCTGATTGTGCTTACACGGTCGATGTGGTCGCAATGGATAATTCATGTGGTGTTTCATCTGGTTCTACATTTGATGGTAGTATTGAGATTACTGTAACAGGAAGCCCAATTGCCCCGCCACCATACACTTATGAATTGGTAGGCGTAGCTAGTGAAATGGGTGTTACTTCCACTACCTATACTTTCACAGGTTTGGAGCCCGGCAATTATGTTGTGCAGGTAACTGCTGGTGATTTATGTACCTTTGGTTTCGCAGGTAATCCGGTTCAGATCACTGCACCAGATATTCTAAGCGCCCCTCCTACAATGACACCTCCTACTACATTGAGTAGTTCTGATGGAGAGATTTGTGTAATGCCAATGGGAGGAACACCTCCGTATACTGTAACTATATGCGGACAGACTGCACTGCCTGGTGGTTCTTGTAATGGTTTCTTTCTTGATGGTCTTTCAGTTGGAGATACCTGTAATGTCCTTGTCCTTGATGCAAATCTATGTGAAGCAACTGGTGTAGTTCCTGTTGATATTGATTGTAGTGATTTTCTCTTAGACTCATTTACTCCTGGCAATAGTTGTGTAGAAGAAGCTACAGGTACTATTGACCTGACTGTAGTAGGGGGTGAATTTCCATATACATTTACATGGAGCAATGGAGCAGATACTGAAGATTTGGAAAATGTTCCTGCCGGTCTTTACACCGTAACTGTTACCGATGCCAGAGAATGTGCCATCCTTGTAGAAGAAATAGAGATTGAAGAATTTGATGCTATTGATGCAGACGCCGGAGCAGATGCAACTATTGAAGTTGGTGATGTCGTACAATTAGGTGTAACCGCCAACCCTGATGCAACAGTCTCAGGAGTTTCATGGTCACCTGCTACATGGCTCGATGACCCTAACAGTGCAACACCTACCTCTACTCCTGAAGATACAATTACCTATACTGTAACGGTAACCACAGTAGATGGCTGTGTAGATACCGATCAGGTAACTATATTTGTTGAAGACAATACTATAGTAGTTGTACCAGGAGGTTTTACACCAGGAGGAAATGGACCTAGTGAAAATGATTACTTCTACCCTGTCATTGATGGCAATGTGGATGTACTTTCACTAACCGTTTGGAATCGCTGGGGCGAAAGAATATATGATAATCCGAACCCTCCAGGTTGGGACGGTCTGTACAGAAGTACAAAACAGCCATTAGGCACTTACGTTTATGTACTCGAATACCAGGTTGGTAATCAAGACCCTGTAGTTTTACATGGCGACTTTGTACTCATTCGATAAAATAATTTATGACGTGAATAGCTTCGGGCTATTCACGTTTGTTATATCTTCCATTAGAAAGTATCAGAACACGTTTAATAAGATGATAAAATCAATACTAAAACCAATTTCCGTACTGCTCATTACCTGTTTAGGCTTTACAAGCATACAGGCGCAGGACATTCACTATTCTCAGTTTTACCAGGCTCCTTTATTGTTGAACCCAGCTCTGACTGGTCATATGCCCGGGAAATTCAGAATTAACGCCATGTATCGCCGCCAATGGGCTACCATTAGTAACAGACCAGTATTTGAAACACCTTCTGTCGCTTTTGACATGAACCTGCTTCGTGGCGAAAACAAGTACAATTCTTTAGGCTTAGGAATCAGTCTGATGAATGATAGAAGTAGTGGAGGCATCCTCCAAACCTTTAACCTGATGTTGTCCGCTGCTTATCATTTAGATTTAACACGCAAAGAAAAGACTTACCTTTCTATAGGTCTTCAGGGCGGTTTGATAAACAAGAGACTTGATGTTGACGAAATTCTATTTGCCAGCCAATTTAACGGAGAAGACCTCGATCCTATGATGGCAAGTGGAGAAGTATTTGACCGAAACAGTATTTATAATCCCGATTTCCGTCTCGGACTGGCATTCGCTGGTTTCCCGACAAGCAAGCTGCGTTATAAACTGGGGGTCGGTCTTTATCACCTTTCCCAGCCAAAAGAAACCTTTATTAATGAATCAAATAAATTACCTTTACGTTTGGTCATACATGGTGATTTGAGGCTTCCTTTGGGAGATCGTATAGGTTTAGAACCCAAAATTTTATATCAAAATCAAGCAAAAGCAAGTGAGTTGGTGGGAGGTTTGTTGCTTGATCTGATGATTGTCAAAAAAACTTCTTTTTATTTAGGAGGAGAATATCGTTTAGGTGATGCAGGTATTGCCGTTGTAGGTTTGCGTATTCAAGACTGGGATGTAGGTTTCAGCTATGATTTCAACGTATCTGACCTAAGAACAGCCAGTGAAGGTCGTGGAGCTATCGAGTTCTCACTGTTAAAAGTATTTAGAAAAGCATATAAGGTTGAACCGATATTACCGGCGATCCGCTATAACTAAATATGGTATTTACCCACGCTACACACTATTTAAAAAATATGAATAATCTATATAAAATGAACAGAATAATCCATCAGATCGGTTGCTTGCTACTGACACTATGTTGTGCTGCTACACTATTGCAAGCTCAGGTAGGTACCGACGAATACTCTTGGGAGTGCGACTATGAAAGAGTAGAAAAACTATTGGAAAAATCCAGTTACTACAATGCCGTACAATATATTGACAAAGTCATCGAAGCTCAGCCAAATGAGCCTAAATATCTTTTGTTACGTGCAGAAACTTACAGAAAAGCACGTGATTATAATCGTGCCGCTCAGGATTATGCAGCGCTATTAAATGAGCCAGGCATCGATTCTATATTATTAGCGGATTCAATCACAGAAGCTCCTTTTATTCGTTATCGCTATGCACAAATGCTTAAGCAAGACGGAAGATGTATGGAAGCTAAAGATGAATTTAGCCGCTTTGCCGCTGCCTATAGTGGTGCAGATGCAGCCGATTATCAGGACAGAGTTAGTCGTGAAATTGCTGGTTGTGATTTGTTCTTACAAGGACCTCTCGCAACTGATTATACCGTAACTCAGGATGTAGATTCATTACAAAAAGCAATCAATAGCGGTTATACGGAATACGCTCCTATGCCAACCTTTGACAATTATATCATTTACTCTTCATTGAGAAGCGATAAGTATATTTATCCTGAAAGAGAAGGTTCTGAAAAATCTAAAATATATCAGGCTCGTAAGGAAAACGGAGAGTGGATTTATGAAACGCCACTAGCAGGACCATTCAATGAAGATGGTATACATGTAGGACATGGTAGTTATAATAAAGACAGAAATCGCTTCTATTATACAAAATGTGAAGACCTTGCCAACAACCTTGTAAATTGCCGAATATTTGTAAGTACGCTGGCTCAGGGAGAATGGAGTGCAGGTGTTGATCTTGGGCTGGAAGTAAATACAGCTGATGGAGAAAGTACTGCCCCATTTGTGATGGATAATGATGGAGAAGAGCGCATTTATTTTTCTTCAAATCGTGATGGTACAATAGGAGGAATGGACCTGTGGTATACTACGCTAAGAAGCGACGGTGGATACACAGAAGCCATCAACCTTGGTCGTGACATTAATACAATCGACAATGAAACAACTCCTTATTACCATAGCGACAGACTAGGTACTTACCTGTACTTCAGCTCAAATGGTCATCCTGGTTTTGGAGGATATGATATTTTCCGTTCAACACCGCAGGGCAGTTCCTGGGGAGCACCAGCAAATCTTGGACATAAGATCAACTCAGGTGCAGATGAAGCCTACTTCGTTCTAAACAATGAAGGTACAGAAGGATTCCTCGTATCTAACCGTGGAGGATTTTCTGCAGTTGATAATGCTACTTGTTGTGATAACATTTTCAATTTTGCCCCCACTCCTCCCCCACCACCAGTCATTTCTTTAGAAGGAAATGTTTGTGACTTTGACGCATTTGAAAGACCGCCACTAGAAGGTATTGAAGTCAAGCTATTTGATGTAACAGACGGCAATGAAATACTTGTTGGAACAGATGTATCTGATCCAAATTTCCGTTTTGAAGACCTGAAAGCCGATAGAAATTATTTATTGGTCATTGACCAACAAGGTTATATCCCAGTTGAAAAAGCAATCAGTACAATGGGGATTGAAGAAGATGAAGTTATTACTCAGGAAATTTGTGTTTCCAAAACTGGTATGACTGTAAATGGTACGGTATATTCTGATAATGGAGAATCTGTAGTTTTATTACCTGGTGCAACTGTAACGCTTTATGAAGTATTGCCTGATGGAACTTTAAAAGAAATCGAATCTGTTATTTCTGATGCGAATGGTAATTATTCTTTCTTCTTACCCGAAGGTAAAAACTTCCGTATCATAGCCACTAAAGATTGCTACCTGAATACCAGTACAGAAGATTTCACAACGATTGGCTTACAAGGGCAAACTATGGTAGACAGAGACATCTATATGAAACTGGATGCGCCTATCGACTATAAAATTGATAATATCCTTTATGATTTTGATGAGGCAACATTACGCCCTGAATCTCTTGTCGAATTGAATGATATCATCCGTATTATGAATGACAACCCGGATATTATTGTAGAGTTTTCTTCTCACACAGATAGTAAAGGTAGTTTGAGTTACAATCAGAGACTCTCTGAACGTCGTGCTCAGAGCGTTGTAGATTATCTGGTGTCAATGGGTATTCCAAGAGTAAGAATGACAGCAGTTGGTTATGGCGAAACTCGCCCAATTGCACCCAATACTTTCCCTGATGGCTCAGATAACCCGGATGGTCGTCAGCTCAACCGTCGTACAGAATTCAGAATCATTAGCCCAAGCGCATGTTTCCCTGACGGTAAATATGATGGACGTAGATAAAGATTTTCCTTAACGGAAATACATTATAACAAACCTATCACTAAAAGCCTTCGACTTGCTCGGAGGCTTTTTTTGTTAACAATGCAAGGCATGTCCAAAATTACTCAGAACTTAGTTTACAATACTCCGTATTGGTTTTTGCTTTTATCAGTCAAATGTAAATCGACATAA
>JAHDFX010000332.1 GCA_020627965.1 Saprospiraceae bacterium
AAAACAAAAAACAAAAAACGATTTCTTCACTTTAAAAGAAACCTTATGAGAAGTAAAACTCTTGGTCTGTTTGATGAACAGCTACAATACTTTGATACTTTTGCCGAATCTGTTGCTACACTCTTTAAGGCTGGCGTAACATGGGAAATATTTTACAAAACTCTTTCTCATGCTAATGATGGTAACCCCCAAAATAGAGGGAACACTCTTGATGTTGATGGTTGGATTAAACTTTACAATAATGCTGGGATTGATATAAGTGTAGAACAATTTGAGGTAATATTTAGCTACCACTCTAATAGAGATAACAGGCAGATTAGACTCTTGTGTGACGGCAATCTAAATACATCTATTATGAACGAATCTTATTGTTACAAGAATGACGGCAAATTTCATCTCCGGCGTCCTCATAGTTTTGATACGTTTAGGTATGAATACTTCTTATTTAAATGTCTTGAAAGCCAACAAACAGATAATCAGTAAATTTAATCTCATTGGCACAATGTTCAATATTTCATCAAAAAAACAAAAAATAAGATGTCTGATATTTCAATAGAAAGGCTTGCTGAAAAAATCCAAATGGAAAAAACTAAAGAGTATTTCCGTGAGGTAATAAGTAGTTATTTTAATGGAAATTATAGGTCGGCAGTCGTAATGTTATACTCCGTTGTAATTGCTGACTTGCTTTATAAGATGCGTGATTTACGTGATCTATATGATGATGAAGCTGCAAAGGCTATTTTGACAAGAATTGAAGGTATCCAAAACAACAATAATCGGGACGCATCATGGGAAAACGTTTTATTTGAGGGAGTGCAACAGAGAACTAAATTTTTGTCGCCTGATGAATACACAAATATAGAAGCCCTACGAAATCATAGACACTTATCGGCTCATCCTGCTTTATCACATGACATAAATTTATTCTCACCAAACAAAGATACAGTCAGAGCGCATATAAGAAATATGTTAGAAGGGGTTTTAATTAAGCCCGCCATATTTTCAAAAAATATCTTTATTAATCTAATAAAGGATATTAGTGACAATGCTTCCAAATTAGCCCCTGATGATTTGGAGCAATATGTAAATAAAAAATATTTTGACAGCCTTCCAGATTGGCTAATCAATGATATTTTTAAAAAATTATGGAAGTTTGTCTTTATTAGAAGGGACGCAGAAATTGATAGAAACAGGAAAATTAATTACAAAGTTTTAGAAATATTATTCCGAAATAATAAAGAGCAGATACTAAATTATGTGCGTGAAAATTCAGATTATTTTGAAGTGGTTACTGATGACTATAATCTATTTCAACCATTAGTTAATTTCTTATTTGAGAATCCTAATTTTTATGATTCGTTTAGTGAGCCTAAAAAGATATTGATTAAAGATAAAGTCAATAATAATGTGCAGTATAAAATATTAAGTGTATTTCTATACGACGATATTGATGAATACGCAAAGGGGGCATACACAATGATACCAGAATTGAATAATTATTTCTTTGGTGCAGCATATATAGGGTTTCTCCAGTGTTTGAGTTTTCTCAAAAAAAATGACATAGAAATTAATGCGCTGGCTATTGGGATGTTTGCAGTCAGTGGTTCTTATAGCGTTGCTGATACAAGGTTTTCAGACCTTATTGAACCAAACTTAGAACGGTTTACGGTTTCTCAATTAAACGATATTTTGAGTGTAATGGGTGAAAATGAACAAATCAGCGGTAGGTTTCGGAGTACTAAGGACTATCAACTTGTAAAGGATGAATTAACAAGGCAAACCGAAACATAATTTTAAGTAGTTACTGTTTTTTTACTTGGCTGTAATTTAAGGCACTCTAAGCGTTTTTTATCGCCTTGCATGTCTTTAACTGTCTGCTCTTTAATCGTTGTTTGTGTGCCGTCTGTATGCTCAAAGAGACGAAAAAAAGAAAATACTTTTAAACAGGTTTCGGTTCGGCTTGTTAAGTCGTTTGTGTTAAATCAAAACGGGTAAATCGTTTCGTTTTTCGTTTACGATTTTTCCAAGTCAATACCGTTTTGCAGTAGATAGTTCAGCATCGGTGGTGGTCTATATCCTGTAAACGCTTTTCCGCTTTCCGTGTTTATCCAATCATGTGTATAAGCATCAAAAGCCATATCCTGAAAATTAGTTATTAGGGTTTGTGTGGGCTTGGGCTTTGCCTGTACTTTAGGCAGGTGAAAACCGAAACTTTGTAACAACCTACGTCCTGAAAATTCGTTCAGGATATTATCTAAAGCATCAGCATAAATGGTTGGGGGTACTTTGCTATTTCGTTTATTCTTTACATCGGGTTCGGTGAATATCTTACTGCCATATTTTACGATTTCGATTAATACCTTTTCACGATTGTCAATTCGTGTCATGTGCTGGGCTACTGGATGAGTAAATTTCATTGTCCACTTGTTCAGCCATTCATTTTGTAATGTTGTTGCCGTATATCGGTCTTGTGTAATGATATGAAAATGCGGATTGTAAGTATGTGTTTTAGGATTGAAGTTGCACTCCAAAGAACGTAAACCAATCAACTTTTTACCTGTTCCACGTTGTTCACGTTTTTTGTGCTTTTCTCTAATCTGCCTAAATGCTCGGTGCATCCCATCGGCAATAAATTTCAGTCGGTGGTGCTTTGGTGCTTTTACAGTCAAGGTGACAAAATGCGGGTCACTCCATTGCTTCAGGACGGGCAAATATTTATTAATCATTTCAGCTTTGCGAATAGCTAAACAGATGGTGCAGCAACGTGTTTTACAATAACTCCCATACATCCGACCATTTGCGACCGTCATATTAGAAAGACAATAATAACTATTCCAGTAGCTTGGTATCCGGTCGGTTGCTCCCTTTTTTCTGGTTGCATCTATCAGGGCTAAAGCGACTTTTTGCGTTATCATTTTTCGTTTTGCCCACTTTAGCAATAAGGCTTTATAATTGGCATCAGCACCCGATCCGTAAACAACTTTTTGGGGCTGATTTCCAAATAGTTGGTTTTCAGTTGTCCCACTTTGTACTAATGTATTGAAACCTACCATACTCTTTGGAAGTCGGCGGTTATTTAATAAAAATCAATCAGGGGAAAGAGGGGTGAGTTGAACTAAAAAAGCGCAGAGCCAAAAGCCCCACGCTTACCACTATTATGCCGAATGAAAATCTTACTCCGCTGTTGTTGTCGTCTCAGCGGTCGTTTCTTCCTGTCTATTTGCTCTTCGTCCGGTACGACTAAAGAACTGCTGTATTTCTTTCACTTTTTTCTTATAGCCGGCTACAGAAGCATTGTTTTTATACTTTGAGTAATCGTAATCTACCAGAGCTGCTTTATAATTATCCGAATCGTGCATGATCTTGGCGCTGTTGAGCCCATCAGTCAGCTTATCCAGTTTATTGATGGCTTCTTCCAGGAATACTCTTGTGCGGTAATCATTCTCAAACTCCGTCCAGTCTACATCGGGAGAACATAAAGCAGGATCAGCTTTATGATAATCCATGACTTTGTTCACAACGAGCTTATTTTGCTCATTGATACTTCCGTACTGTGTTCTTTCTTCTGGTGTCAGGTTCGCCAGCTTTGCCGTTAAAACGCTTTCCAGCTGAGCCAGCAAGGCTCTGATCTCTGTAATTTCCTGTTCTGACAGGTGTCTGTCAGCCAAGTTGTTAAATCCCATAGTTTTTAATTTTTAAAATGTTAATAAATATATAAAGTCATACAAGTGCTTGTATGTCCTATCAGTGATTCTGATCCTTTTAAAAGAGAGAATAACAAAGAGAAAATCAGATGCTCTAATTCTGGGATTTGTATTCTGCTACTTTGGAATTAAAAATACTTCGTATTGGTTTTGCTTTTACCAGCCAAACAGGTATCAATGGAAAATTTATAAAGCTGGATTGAAATGCATTAAACCAATGTGAAGCATGGTCAAAAATTGCTTGCATTGCTACTGCAAAGAAAAAACATTTATATGAAAAGCGTTGCATTTTTACTCGACTTTATGCCAACAAATTTTAGGTAAATCTTACATTGTATATTAGACTTTATTCTGAAATACTATTGCCGACATTTGAAAGAATCTTTTTCAGCTACTCTGCGTTACCTGAAAACTCACTATGCTAAGGCATAGATCGCTTTCAGGTGCCTTGATTAGCAAAAAAATATTCATCAACTGCCATACAAATTATTTCAGAATAAAGTCTATTAGCGTAAAAGAAATACCTGAAATTTTAGGTCAGTAGCCCAAAATTTTAGGTGTATCAGCTAAAGTTTTAGCTTGACAAGCCAAAATTTTAAATGTATAGGTTGAAATTTTAGGTCAGTAGTCCAAAATTTTAGGTCAAAACATCCACCGTTTAGGTCTTACCATTGAAATTTTAGCGAAGGAAGCCAAAACTTTAATCTAAGCACCCAAAATTTTAACGAATTGACCTGAAATTTTAAGTTAAGCATCTAAAACTTTAACCTGCAGAGCTAAACAGTCGATGTTTCGACTTAAAAGGTTAATCTGAGTACCCAAAATTTTAACTTTGGAAACTTTTAGACTGAATAGGGAAAATAGATCAAGGATCTATTTTTAAGTGGTTGGAATATAAATTGCACAGATCGCTAAGGGCGATCTGTGCAATAAGTTATTTTAATTGCCGCCTTCACAAGCTTCAATAATAGCATCAAAATCAGTAGTAGCAGGTACTTCCGTTC
>JAHDFX010000333.1 GCA_020627965.1 Saprospiraceae bacterium
AACTTCCTATCGAAGAACGAGTGGACGACCTCATCTCAAAAATGACCTTAGAAGAAAAAGTCGGACAACTCATGTACCATGCCCCGGAGATTGAACGCTTGGATATACCTGAGTACAACTGGTGGAACGAATGTCTACATGGAGTAGCCAGAGCAGGCAGAGCAACAATTTTTCCACAAGCCATAGGCATGTCAGCTACTTTTGATGAAGACCTGATGTATCGTGTTGGCGACGTCATTTCTACGGAAGCCAGGGCAAAATATAATGCTTTTGCAGCCAGAGATATGCGTGGTCGCTACATGGGGCTCACCTTTTGGACACCCAATATTAATATCTTTCGTGATCCAAGATGGGGTAGGGGACAAGAGACTTACGGAGAAGACCCTTTTCTCACCTCTCGAATGGCAGTCAGTTTTGTAAAAGGCTTACAAGGCGACAATCCGAGTTACTTGAAAGCTGCCGGTATGGGAAAACACTTCGCTGTCCATAGTGGACCAGAAGGATTGAGGCATGAATTTGATGCAGTGGTAAGCCAGAAAGACTTATGGGAAACCTATTTACCTGCCTTTGAAGCATTGGTGACAGAAGCTAAAGTCGAAGGAATTATGGGAGCCTACAACCGTACCAATGGTGAAGCTTGTTGTGCTCATTCTTATTTGATGCAGGAGGTGTTGCGAAAAAAATGGGGCTTCGATGGTTATTTTGTTTCTGATTGTTGGGCTTTAGTAGATTTTTATGAAGGACATGGCTTATCCAAAACAGCCGATGAAGCAGCGGCACTGGCTTTGAATACAGGATGTAATTTGAATTGCGGTTCGACTTACCCTGAATTATTAACAGCGATAAAAAATGGACACACTACAGAAAAAACAGTCGATGCGAATTTACGTGAATTACTCCCAACTCGTTTTCGACTGGGACTTTTTGATCCACCTGGACTGAATCCTTATGATAAAATTGGGATAGATAAAATTCGGCATACAGAGCATGTTGACCTGGCACGTGAAGCAGCTATAAAATCATTTGTATTATTAAAAAATGAAAATAACACATTACCATTAAGTAAAGAATTGGAAGGCATTTATGTAGTTGGACCGACGGCTACGCATGCACAGGCTTTATTGGCAAATTATTATGGTGTTAGTGAAAATATGCAAACTATTTTGGAAGGCATTGTAGGTAAGGTTAGTCCTGCAACAGTTGTAAGATATAGCCAGGGAGCTTTATTGGATGAGCCAAATCGCAACCCGATAGACTGGTTCTCCGGTGAGGCTGGTGAGTATGACGTAACTATAGCTTGTATGGGAATTTCTCAATTAATAGAAGGAGAGGAAGGCGAGTCTATTGCCTCAAGGCATAAAGGAGATCGAAAAGATTTAAAACTACCTCAGAATCAAATTGATTTCTTGAAAAAAATGCGAGAAACTTCTGAAAAGCTCGTCGTTGTATTAACTGCTGGTAGCGCTATTGCCATTCCTGAAGTTTATGATTTAGCAGATGCTGTCTTATTGGTCTGGTATCCTGGCGAGCAGGGAGGTACTGCTGCGGCTGATGTATTATTTGGAGACGTGTCGCCTTCTGGAAGATTGCCGCTAACGGTACCAAAATCGGTCAATGATCTACCTGATTATGCCGATTACTCTATGAAAAACCGAACATATCGCTACAGAGAGACCGAACCTCTATTCCCTTTTGGTTTTGGACTAAGTTATACGACTTTTGAATATGCTGATTTAAAAATTAGCAAGAAGAAAATTAAAAAAGGGCAATCTGTACAAGCTATTTTAACAGTGAAAAATACAGGTGAATATGAAGCTGAAGAAGTCGTTCAATTATATTTAAATGATGTAAAAGCATCAGTAACGATGCCCAAATACAGCCTAAAAGGTTTTAAAAAGATCAATCTAAAACCAGGCGAAAGCCAGACAGTCAATTTTACCATTGATGAAAAACTGATGAAGCTGGTCAATGAAAAAGGAGAACGAGTGCTGGAATCAGGTTTGTTCAAAGTATTGATCGGTGGGGCAGAACCTTGCGCCCGAAGTACTAAACTGGGGGCAAGTCCGTTTTTAGAAGGAGAATTTATAGTGCGTTGAGACTATCCTTAAATTCCCTATCTTTGCCACCATGAAAAAGCTAAAAATATTTGGACTGTTATCATTGATCCTATGCTGTAGCCTGATCTTACAGGCGCAAGACGATAACACAATAGAAAAAAACGACCAGGAAGTAAGCGTGAAAGAAGTGGAAACTATGCCACGTTTCCCAGGTTGTGAGGAGATGGAAGGCATAGACCTGGAAAAGAAAACCTGTGCTGAACGAAAAATGTTGGAGTTTATTTTTACCAACCTTAAATATCCCGGCGAAGCCAGAGAAAATGGAATAGAAGGAACAGTAGTAACGAGATTTATTATAGAAAAAGACGGTTCCGTCAGCAATGCAGAAATTGTACGGGGTATTGGTGGTGGTTGTGATGAAGAAGTATTAAGAATTATGAATATGATGCCCAAATGGACGCCCGGAACACAAAGAGGAGAAGCCGTCAGGGTGCAATTTCATTTACCAGTAAAATTTGGACTGGAAAAGCCTAAGAAAAAGAAGAAAAAAAGACGAAAAGGAAAATAAGAATTTTGGAATCCCCAATGTTAGAGTTGTATGTTGAAACATTAATACGATAACACGATAACACATCAACACAATAACAAACATGTCAGTAAGCGTAAAAGGATTAACAAAAAAATACGGTGAACAACGGGCCGTAGACAATGTATCATTCGAAGCCAGACAAGGCGAAGTCCTTGGCTTTCTGGGACCCAACGGAGCAGGGAAAACCACCACCATGAAGATTATCACCTGCTTCCTGCCTCAGACAGAGGGAGAGGTTGAAGTCTGTGGTTTTAATACAGAAGAAGACCCTATGGAAGTTCGTCGCCGAATTGGTTATTTGCCAGAACACAACCCGCTTTACAAAGACATGTATGTACGGGAATACCTCGGTTTTATTGCTGGTCTGCATAAATTGCCCAATCCCAAAGCCAGAATAGACGAAATGATTGAGTTGACTGGTTTAGAAAGAGAGCAGAAAAAACTCATTGGAGCTTTATCTAAAGGGTATCGACAAAGAGTAGGATTAGCCCAAGCCATGTTACACAATCCGGATGTCTTGATATTAGATGAACCGACTTCCGGCTTAGACCCCAATCAATTGGTCGATATCCGGGCACTCATCAAAAATATAGGACAAGAAAAAACAGTGATCTTTTCTACGCATATTATGCAGGAAGTACAAGCTATCTGTGATCGGGTAATTATCATCAATCAAGGAAAATTGGTGGCTAATGATCCAATAGACGTATTACGTCAGCGCATTTCAGGCGAAACAGGCGTCGTCGTCCAATTCCTCGAAAAGATCGGTGCAGGAAAACTCAAAGAGATTCCCGGAGTAAAAGAAGTACAAAAAATCGAAAATAACCAATTTCAACTCATCTCCACTAAACAAGACATTCGCCCACAAGTCTTCCAATGGGCAGTAAAAAATGGATTGACATTGATAGAGATGAGACAGGAAGTTTACAGCGTAGAAGACGTTTTCCAGAAATTAACCAAAAATTAAAACGTGTTGAAGTGCGCCATGTGTTGAAGTGTTAAAGTACTACTATGAATAACATCAACACATCAACACACCAACACACGAACACACGAACATGAAAGCAGCCGTACTAGTCAAAACAGGAAACCCGGATAAAGCCTTTGAAATACAGGAACGTCCGATGCCACAGGTGCAGGCGAATGAAGTCTGTATACAGGTAGAAGCCTTTGGGCTAAACTTTGCTGATGTCATGGCAAGACGAGGACTATACGACGATGCACCACCTATGCCTTCCGTTATTGGTTATGATGTGATCGGACGGATACACGAAGCAGGAAGCGATACCCAGGGATTGGAAGTAGGTCAGAGAGTAGTTGCGCTGACCCGTTTTGGAGGCTATGCCGAATATGTTACGACTGATGCAAGAGGCGTGGTCGCTATCCCTGAAGATACACCACCAGGAGAAGGTGTGGCACTAACCACCCAATACGGAACTGCCTGGTACTGTGCAGAAGTGGTGACCAATTTGTACGAAGGCGAACACGTTCTGATACAAGCTGCGGCAGGTGGAGTAGGAACGGCACTCGTGCAATTAGCGAAGCATCATGGCTGCATAGTTTATGGAACCGCTTCTACTCATAAACAAGATTATTTACGTGAAATGGGCGTCGATCATCCTATTGATTACAGAACAGCAGATTTTGAAAAAGTCATTAAAGAACTTCGGGGTGATGCAGGACTAGATGTCGTTTTTGATAGCATTGGAGGAGCTTCAGTAAAGAAAGGTTATAAGCTTTTAGGCTCAGGAGGCAGGCTGGTCGCTTATGGCGCAGCCGATATGACAACTGGCGGCAGAAAGAGTATTTTCAGAATGGTCAAAGTCGCTTCTGGTTTTGGTTTTTATTCTCCAATAAGCTATTTACAAAATTCAAAAGCCATGATAGGAGTCAATATGCTACGCATTGCCGATAATCGCCCCAATACCTTGAAACGTTGCCTGACTGGCGTGGTCGATTTTTATGAAAAAGGTATTTTAAAACCCAAAGTAGGCGGTGAGTTTAATATCGACCAACTAGCAGAAGCCCACGATTTTCTGGAATCACGAAAG
>JAHDFX010000334.1 GCA_020627965.1 Saprospiraceae bacterium
AGTACGCTTAATAATAGAAACATTGATGATGGTATCGTAAGCTATCACCTCTGTAACAATCGTTTTGTCTTGCGCTAAAACGGACAGAGAGAATAAACAAATCATCAATAAACTTGATAAATACTTCATATTGATAGTTTTCAATCTAATTAGAATACTGCGTATCAGGTGGTGGTTTTACTGTTGTTCAATAACTCAAATTTATCTAAGCTTCAAAGAAGTTCTGACCATGTTTTGTTGGGCTCTGGCAACTAGTTTACCTTCTGCATTATGAACAATACATTCCAAATTAATGATAGTTCTTCCTTTTCTGATTACAGTTGCTTTTACACTGAGGACTTCATCTTTTACCGCTTTTGACAAAAAATCAACCACTAAATTGACGGAAGTAAAATGATATTCGTTGTATAAGGAATATGCTGCCATCCCGATAACTTCATCACACATCAGTCCAATCATACCGCCATGAATAGTGCCTACCGGGTTGGTCATTTCATGACGAACAGTAAAGTCTACAGTGCAAGAACCTGATTCTACAGCTTTTATAGTGCCAGCCAACCAGGTGCCTGCTGGAGAAAAACCATTGTCGATGACTTGCCCTATTTGTCCTCGCAACAATTTTACGACCGGATTTTCGTCACTCATTTTTTACAATTTTGTCGCAATATACTCAATAAGTAAAAGTATATTTGTTAAAATGTTGAACTACCTTCATTCAAGGTATAAAATTTTGATAGTATTATTACTCAATAGACTTATATACAATGAAAAAATTATACACAATTACATTAATTCTACTTGCCACTATAGGGCTGAGTGCCCAAACAATAACACTTGACAGCACAGTACTGACTCAGCGTGATGTGGCTACCGGACTTCAAATTCCATGGGAAATACTATGGGGACCAGACGGACATATTTGGGCAACTGAGCGTCGGGGACAAGTGATTCGCATTAATCCTACTAATGGCAATCAAAATACTATCCTGAATATAACAAGCACAGTAGAGGGAGGTGTCAATGGAGAGCCGGGAATGTTGGGCATGGCACTTCATCCTGATTTTGAAAATACGCCTAAGGTTTATGTTGCGTATAACTATGGCGCTGGCTGGAATGTTTTTGAACGCCTGGTTAGCTATGACTGGAATGGAAGCAGTTTATCGAATGAAGAAATACTGATAGATGATATTCCGGCTGGAAACATACACAATGGCGCACGTCTGTTGATCTCTAAAGACAATAAAATACTAATGACAACAGGCGATACTGGTAGCGGGAATTTGTCGCAGAATATGAATAGTCTGGCCGGTAAGCTATTAAGAATCAATCTTGACGGCTCTATACCTGAAGATAACCCTTTCCCAAACAGTTATATTTATAGTTTTGGACATCGCAATGCACAAGGCCTGGCTTATGGGCCTAACGATCAGTTGTACAGCTCCGAACACGGGGCACAGCAATCAGATGAATTTAACCGAATTATAGAAGGGCGTGATTATGGTTGGCCGACAGTTCAGGGTGCCTGTAATACCAATACAGAGATCAATTATTGCAATGCCAATAATGTAGTAGAACCTTTGGCTGAATGGTCGCCGTGTATTGCTGTAAATGGTATTGAATACTACGATCATCCTGCCATCCCGGAATGGAATAATTCATTTTTAATGGCTGTTCTTGGCGGGCTTAGTGGCGGTGCCGAACGTATTTCTATTCTTCATTTAAATGAAGATGGTACAGCTGTAACCAGCGAAGAACAATATTTTGATAATTTCGGCAGATTGAGAGATGTTTGTATTAATCCTGAAACGGGCTGTGTATATATTGCTACCAATGGCTCACAGTATCCAGGTACTACGCCCAACAGAATCATAGAGTTTTGTAATTTAGATTATAATCCATCAGTAGATGTAGAAGATGTGCTGGACAAGGATCAGTTTGTCAATGTATATCCAAATCCACTGACCGGTATGGGAACACTACATTTTTCAGATAATTTTATAGGCGCTACTTATGAACTAATGAATTACTCTGCTCAATTAGTAAAATCAGAAAAAATTACTTCCACTACTATGGCTATTGATACCCGTAACCTACCAGCAGGTGCATACTATATCAGAGCTACGAATAGTGTAGGAACAATATCCAAGACTATTTTGGTGAAGTAATGTTTTGTGCTAATGTGTTATCGTGCTAATGTGTTATCGTTATTTAATTTTGTTAAGCAAAATTATTTAATAGAAGGATAACCGCACGATAACACAATAACACATTAGTACGATAATACCTTTAAACTCCCGACTTTCCAATATTTTCTTCCCATTTTCCCATCAATAACACTGGCTCGCTTGGTGCTTTAATATTAATTTTCTACTTTTATACAAATGAGATTTGCGGGGAGATACACATGGTGGTTAATTTTAAATTGATATTCATCTGTTAAAATCAAGTGACGAGCTTGATTTACAAACGTCTGACTAAAT
The DNA here is from genome assembly GCA_020627965.1 of Saprospiraceae bacterium. Taxonomy (GTDB): domain Bacteria; phylum Bacteroidota; class Bacteroidia; order Chitinophagales; family Saprospiraceae; genus JAHDEO01. Next base: position 2,481 of record JAHDFX010000334.1, read on the forward strand.
ATATAATCAAGTTATGTATTAGGGCATGAAAACTTAAACTTTCATTGAACTAATAAATTACGTTATCATTTACTAACCAAACCCACCTATTTTTTATGAGACCATTTAGTGCAATTTTAATTCTGCTGTTAGCAGCGTTTTTGTGGTCATGGGGTCATGTGTGCCATACCTGGAGTTGGGCGCATCATGAAATGTGTTACAAAGACGATGTGGCAACGGGTACAGCGTCGAATACATTGGCTCTAAGGGGAACGGACTTAAAGAGTTATCAACAATTTTCTTTTGTAGATAGTACTGCAAATGTAAATTTGACTGATAATAATAAGAAGTTTCTCAACGATGTGACCGCTTACTTCAAAGCCAATCCCGACCAAACTTTAATGATTACCGGACGCTACAGGCCGGGTGAGCAACCTTCCAAAGGAAGTATTTTTGAAAATCTGGGACTTGAACGTGCCGATGCTATTCGCAAATTGCTGGTAGCCAGAGGAATTCCTGCCGATAAGATCAGTATACAAAGTGAACTGGTACAAAGAGGTAGTAATTTCGATGAACCAGTATCTTTCACTGTTCAAAAACCTGCTCCTAAAGCAAAAGCGGACAAACCACTCGCATCTACTAAGTTTACGTTTAAAAACATGACGTACTCTGATGCTAACTTCGATGTCAATTCAGCTGTATTCAATCCTGGAACTGGATTTAGAAATTATGCAGATAGTGTAGCTATCTACATGAAAGAAAATTCAAAATCTACCCTTAAAGTTATCGGACATACTGATAGCGACGGGTCAGATGAATACAATATGGATCTGGGGCAAAGAAGAGCGCAGGCTGTTAAGCAGTATTTTCAGGGCAAAGGAATTAAAAACTCTATTGCTACAGCTTCGGAAGGAGAAAGAAGACCTACTGCTCCTAATGATACTGCTGCAAACAAGCGCAAGAACAGAAGGGTAGTTGTTCAGATCAATGACTAGTTATTTTATTAATTCCTAAAACCATTTATTCAAATTAAAATAAAAGAAAATCATGATTATATTAAATATGTTTGGTCACCTAATGAGCGGAGAATTCTGGTCACACTTCCTGTGGGCATTATTATTCGGACTACTGGGTTTACTACTAGGCTGGTTAGTATGGGGGAGATTGGTGAAAGGTCTTCGTGCTGAAATTGCGAAGCTGAATGGAGAAATTGAAGACTGGCGCAAGAAATATGCGAAGCTACAAGATGCTAATGCAGCATTGGAAGCCGACCTGAAAGATGCAAGAGCAGATATTGAGCAAAAATCAGTGCGTATTCGTAATCTAGAATTAGAAAAAGGACAGTTACACGGAGACTTGATGGCTGCTCGCAAGGTACGCGACGGACAGACTAAAGAACTGGAAGCACTTAAGCTGCAACTTGAAAACGGAGCTGGTGTAATGGGGAGTGGAAATAGTAATAATGATGCAGAATTGCGTGCTCGCATCGAAGAATTAGAGAATGATTATGGAAGAGTTTCGGCAGAAGCTAAGGAATACAAAGCTAAATTGGCGGAAGTAGAAGCTAATGCAGTAAGGCTTAAAACAGACCTTGATGAATGTCGTGCCAATAATAAAGGAGGTTCAGGTATTGTAGCAGGTAGCGGAGGTGCTACAGGTGGTGATCCGAATCGTAAAATGTCGAAAGAAGAAAAAGCGGCATTGGCTACAAAAGCAAGAGGTGATGTAGAAGCTGCAATGGGATCAAAAATTAAGAGAGCTACAGCAGCAGAAAAAGATGACCTGAAGCTGATTAGTGGTATCGGCCCTGCTATCGAAAAGAAATTGAATGAACTAGGTATTTATACTTTCGAGCAGGTTAGCCAGTTTGATGCTGATCTGGTAGAAAAAGTGAATGATGCTATTGAGTTCTTCCCAGGACGTATTCAACGTGATAACTGGGTAGGGCAGGCAGCCAAATTACACCAGACCAAATTGACTAATCCTGATGCATTGAAGGAAGGAAAGAAGAATCCAAGCAATCCGGAAGATTTGAAAATCGTTGAAGGTATTGGTCCAAAGATCGAACAATTACTGAAAAATGATGGTATCAAAACATGGAGAGACCTGGCTAATGCTCAAGTTGACCGCCTGAAAGGCATCCTTGATGCAGCCGGAGATCGTTACCGTATCCACGATCCGGGCACTTGGCCAGATCAGGCTAAATTAGCTGCCGACGGAGAATGGGA
>JAHDFX010000070.1:0-4381 GCA_020627965.1 Saprospiraceae bacterium
AAGCCTGCCAACCATCAAAAACTAGCCTAACCTCTTGCCCCAAAGTAACTAAGGGTAAATCCATTGGTCGAACATATAACTCGGCTACTAGCTCGCGCTCATAAGGAACTATGGTCACTATTTTTTCACCTTCTTTAATCATTTCACCAATACCAGATTTTATCGCTTTGGTTATATAACCAGACTGTGGTGCCAGAACATAATACATCTCATTTCTACGTTGATAATTTTCGTACTGATTTTGAAGTTTATTGATACCTACTTCTGCTTCATACATCGTAGAGAGTGTTGTGAATCGGTCTGAACTAGCTTTTGCCACCTTATTACGATAAGTTGCTCCAATGGTCTGTAGTTCCAACTCCGCTATACTCAGATCATTTTGGCTTTCCTGAAGTTTGTTTCTGGCAGTGATTAGTTTTGCTTCTGTTTCCTGCATCTTTAATCGCTTATTCTCCAGATCATTTAATGATTTTATACCTTTTTGATAAAGCGTATCTGTTCTTTTGAATTGAAAACCTGCAATTTCCGCATCCAAAATAGATTGATTGACGGCAGCTTCTTGACTTTTTTGTTTGAATTGGGCTTGTTGTATCTTATTCTTTAACTGCTGTTTTTTTAATTCCAATTCATTATTCAATGCTTCGATCTGCCTGTCTAGTGCCCCAATTTTTCCACCATAGCTTTTTACAGAACTCTGCTTTGCATTGATCTGATTGGATGTTCTGTCCAATAATTTTGGATCAAAATATTCTGATTTAATTTCGGAGAGAAACACAAGAGTATCTCCTGCTTTTACAAGCTCTCCTTCTCTTGCATACCATTTTTCGATTCGTCCGGCAATAACAGAATTGACGTCCTGTGGGCGCTGTTCGGGAAGGTAGGTAGTCATGTTCCCTTTCATCTGAACATTTTGGGTCCATGGTAAAAAGAAAATGATTACAAATATGACCAGGAATGTAATCAGCCAAATAGCAAACATTCTGTTGGCTTTGGGCAGTTCGTTTTGTTGAAACGCTTTGAAGCTTTCCGTCTTGACTTGATTTAAAATTGAATTATTTGATATATTCAGCATGTCCTGTTACTTTTTTAGAAGTTTGGGAAGCTTAAATATTTCCCCTGTAATTGATCTTGATTTGATTTTACTGAATGGTGCATCCTCTAGTATCGTTCCATTTTGCAGTATAATTACCCGATCACATTTTTCTGCAAATGCAGGATCGTGTGAAATAGCGACAAGTGTCCAGTCTTTATCAGCCTGTGTCAGGTAATCAATAATCAAATCTTTCTCTTTTTGCTCCAACCTGGGCATAAAGTTATCCAGCAGCAAAATGGCGGGCTCAGAGATCAGTGTTCTCGCCAGAATGATCTTTGTCTTTATGCTCCGGGGAATATTTAAGCCGTTTCCAATCAGTTCGGTATGATACCCATCAGGCATCTTGTTGATATATTTATGTAGTCCGATCTCCTTCGCTGTTTGCAAGACAGTCCGGAAGGAAATCTCTTCATTCCCAAGCGTAATATTTTCAAGGATGCTGGTATTAAAAATTTCATCTTTAGTGCTTAGTGTACCGATCTGTTTGCGCAGACTGTCAAGGTTAACACTTTTCAGAGGAATATCACTAAAGGATATCATTCCATTATAACCAGTGTAAAGACCTCCAAGTAATTTTATGAGTGTGGATTTTCCAGAGCCATTAAAGCCCGCTACACATACTTTTTCTCCTGCTTTAATATTCAAAGAAAGATTATCTACAGTTGGGCGATTAGAGTCCTGATACTGGAAAGATACCTCGTCTAGCTGTATGTCTATCCCCTTATGCTCATGGTATGCTTTCTCGAACTGAATGCCTGTCGTCGGTTCTAGTGGCAGATCTGTTACAAAGCCTATTTTCTCCAATGCCGTTAGCACATCATAAATATTATCCATACTGAGTATCAGCTTTTCTGCAGAGTTCATAATTAATATAACAATGATCTCTGCTGCCACGAACTGCCCGATACTGATCTGATTCCTGATGACCAGGATACTGCCTAATAAAAGTAAGGCAGCAGTAATAATGGTTTTAAACAATACAACACTTCCGTACTGAACCAATAATATTTTGAAATGACTTTTTCGGGCATCAAGATAACTGACAACCAGTTCATCTGTGCGTTTTGTAGGAAGATTAGATGTACCTGATGATTTGAAGACATTCATTACTCGTCCCAACTCTTCCAGCCAATGGGCAACCTGATATTTATAATGACTTTCTACCAAGCTGGTTTTCAACCCTTTATTGCCTGTGAATCGAAAAATAGCAAAGAGAATAAAGATCAGTATAATGCCAAAGAACACAAAAAATGGATGATATAATGACAGCAATATCAATCCGAAAATAATTTGTAAAATAGCTGTAGAAAAGTCGATCAGAATTTTAGGAATCCCTTTTTGTAAAGTAACGGTATCAAAAAAGCGATTGATAATCTCAGGTGGATACATCTTAGTCAATGCTTCGAGTTTAAGTCTTGGGATTCGCCAGGCAAATTCAAAAGCTGAACGGGTAAAAATCCTTCTCTGCAAGGTTTCTGTAACGGTCAGTTGCATGATAGTCAGAAAACCATTGAAGGTGATTCCGGCAGTAATAATGCCTATCAGCAAAAAGAGGGATGAAGATACCTCACCACCAACCATTAAATTGATGATCGCCTGAATACCAAGCGGTAATGACAAAGTAATCAGGCCGGCAAAAATAGCATAGAGATAGATATAACTGATGTCTTTTCTGTCAAGTTCCAGAAATTTGAAAAAACGCTGGGTTGATTTCATATTTGAATGTTTGTGGATTATTATTTGGCACTAAAAATGGCTTCGTCCTGAACAATTTCCAGGGTCTTTCCGTGCGGTTTTGGCATACCTTTTTTATCTACATTTACAAATACAATACGTTCAATGGATATGATCGTCTTTTTTGTAAAAAGATTCCGCACTTCACATTTGAAAGTAATCGAAGTTCTTCCGATAGAGATAAATTGTAAACCAATTTCAATGACATCTGCCTGCGAAGCAGAACTGATGAAATTTATTTCTGACATGAACTTAGTAACAACTCTCGCATTATTTAGTTTGGTCATGGCATAGATACCTGCTTCTTCGTCAATCCACTTCAGTAACTGACCGCCAAATAACGTATTGTTGGCATTGAGATCACCTGGCTTAACTAATTTTCGTGTAAAAAAAACCATATTTACATTTTTTAAAATGATGAAAAAAAGGCAGACACTTTTGCCTGCCTTTACTAAAACCAAATTGTTACAAGTAAACCGTATGAAAACAAATATAACGACAACCTAATTTTGGAGATTCACCTTTCTATTAGCCGCTTTCGTGCTTGTATTTACCTCATCCATAATCATTGGAAGGTCTCCATCTGTAATAATCACTTTAGCATTAGGTGATTTTGCTAACTCCTGGAAAGCTTCGATAGACTTGAACTGCAACATTCTATTATCCAATCCTTCCGAAATGATAAGCTGTGCATCTCTGATACCCGCAGCCTCTACACGTCTTTGCTCAGCTCTTCTTCTTTCCTGATCCAGAACAAATTCCATTTGCTGAGCCTGTTGCTCCGCTTCCAGTTTAGCTTCGATAGCGGTTGCTAGTGTTTTGGGTAAACGAATGCTCTTTAACAGGACAGCCTCAACTTCGATACCTTTACCTTCCATTAATGTCATCATCTGATCACGAATCGCTTTTTCGATGGTTGCTCTTTCCCCGGTATGCATATCTTTTGCGTAAAACCGAGCAGTTACATCAGATACGGCTGAACGGAAAACAGGGAGCAGTATATTGCGCTCATAATCTGTACCGATAGTTCGTAAGATTTCCGGTGCCTTTCTTGAATCTACATTATAAAGAATGGATACCTCACTCATAATAGTTAAACCTTCCTTGGAGGGAATATTCAAACCAACTTCAAGATTTTCTGTCTGCGTGGAAATCTTAATAACTCTTGCGATAAATGGGTTGTATACTTTAAGCCCATTTGTGTAAGGTGTATCGGAATACTTTCCTAATTTGCGTTTTACACCTACTTCCCCTTCCTTAATAGTTACACAACTAGTAATCGTGATAATTGCTACAAAACATAGCACAATTCTGAAAAAATTCTTTGAAATCATGTTATTACATTTTAGTAGTTAATTAATTTTAGCTATCAAATTTAATAGTATTGCTATTTTGTTTGCTTGTGTAACGAATCAACTTTGTAATTGTTTATAATTTTGTTAAAAAAATCTTTTTTTATTAGGATATTATTCTAGTTAAGTGACTTTCGATAAGATTTTTTTAATTTCAACCATCTGACAATCAATAATTAATGATTTACTTGTTTAGTTTTTA
>JAHDFX010000070.1:4481-27759 GCA_020627965.1 Saprospiraceae bacterium
TTTTTATTTTTTCTCAAAAAAAATAAAAAAACAGAACCAGACTTAAAAGTATTGGTTTGTTATATGGAACAACTCATATTTAATAGTTTTACTATTTTTTTATAAAGTTCAACAACTTATTTCATTTTACTGTGTTATTACATTGAACACATTAATTAACACAATAAAATTTCATGGTATGAGAAAGCTCATAATTATTGTTGCAATCATGCTTTATAATGCATTTTTATTTGCACAGACACGGAGAATGAATCATGCTGTCACTGGCATGACTTATACTACAGAACAACAAAATCAAGGTGTTCTGCCACTGCTTATTCAAGCAGATCGTCAGTTTAGGCTGTCTGATATTGAGGGAACTTTTCTCACTTTAGAAAGTGCTGTTGCTCAAAATCAGTACGCACCGGAAGCATTAGTGAAAAGGGCTACTTTCAAGCGGATAATAGGCATGGAAACAGAAGCTGAAGCAGACATTATACTGGCGACCAGCCTCAACCCACTTGCTCCAAGTCTTTTTGGTTATCACGGAGGTGGAGGTCTATTAAAGGTGTTGTCTATTGAGCCAGAGGAGGCTATACAAGAATTAGATAACATGCAGAGGCTGGAATATTATCGCGAACTATTAAATGAAAAAATATCTGGTGATGCCGAACTAAAGTATATGCTGGCCAATGTCGAACTTATTACTGAATATATGGAAGGCGGGCAGTTGGGAGAAGCTAATGCTATGGTGGAGTTACTGATAAATGAATTTCCAGCGTCGGCTATTGCTCATGACTTAAAAGGCTTGGTTTTAAGAAAGCAAGGCGATCTAGAAGCTGCTGCCGAAGCTGTTTCTGAGGCTGTAGTACTGGCGCCTGACTTTGCCGTTGCATGGTATAATTTTTCGCTTATCGAGAAGGAGCAAGGTAATTATGAGCAAGCTAAAATTTATTTAGATAGGGCTATCGGATTAGAAAATGATCTGGTCAAAGCTTATTTCGACAGGGCATTGATTCTTAAAAAAATGGGTGCTCCTAAGCAAGCTATTGACGATTATACAAAAGTGATTGATCTCGGAGAAATGTTTTATACACAAGCATTTCTAAATAGGGGATTGACAAAGAAAATGGCAGGGGATTACACGGGAGCATTGAATGATTTAAATCAGGCCCTAATAGAATTTCCAGATAATGCCGAACTACTGAAGAATCGTGGGAATTTGCAACTGTTGTTTGGTATGCCTTACAAGGCTATAGATGATTACACAGAAGCAATTGCACTAAAAGATAATTATGTAGAAGCTTATTATAATCGGGCAATGGCGCACTTTTTACTATACAATAAAATTTCAGGATGTTATGATCTCAGTAAAAGTATGGGATTGGGCTATGGCCCTGCGATGGAGGTGAGTCAATATTTTTGTCCACAGTATTAATATAATAAATAGGCTTTATTTCAAAATTCATAAAATATATTCTTATGACAATTACAATCAGAAATCAAGCTCATGTAAAAGCAAAATATATTCGATTCCTGAGATGGAAGATCAGGAAGATCAGCGAAAAATTTAATATGTTAACTTATGTAAATATCAATATATCTAGAGAAGGGCAAGAAAATCCTTTATACAGAGCAGTCGTAAGACTAGGGATTCCAGGGCATGACATTATCATTACCAATAAGTCTTCTAATTTACATAGGTTATGGAGGAAGTCGCTGGATGCTTCCGAAAGACATCTGAGAAAACATAAAGAGCGATTAGAAGAGATGGAAGCTTCGATTAATTTCTGAGATCACCAGACGTTACCCCGTAGCCCGGTGGCTATGGGGTAACGTCTGGTCAAATTCCCCCAACATGATACTGATCTACAATAAATGAACTATGGATAATATTCAAAAATACTTATTTCATTTTTTTCACAACCCCAATTATCTGTATTTATCTCTGATTTTATCTTCTTTAGTAATACTCCCACCGTTTACAGAATATACCTCAGGAGGTATTTTACTAATGCGCATTAATTATGGTCTGGTTATTTTTTTATGTACGTTTTATCTAGCTTCAGATACTAGAGAGTTTCTTCTTTTTCTGTTTTGGGGGATTATTATATTTCTGTGCTTTCTGTTCCCAAATTTACACCTGACTACAGAGTTCAGTGGAATGTTCATGACGTTCCTATTCTTTCTTTTTGTATTTAAGAGAATGGTGTTTTATATTCTAACACATAATGAAGTTAATCAGAACGTAATTTTTGCCTGCATATCAGGTTATTTAATTCTTGGCATTACGGCTGGTATGTTATTTTATCTGATGAATATGTCTGTTGAGGGTGCCTTTAATGTTGATAAGGGTAAAGAATTTTGTGATTATATCTATTTCAGTTTTATCACACTTGCCTCTGTTGGTTATGGAGATATCACCCCTGTTCACCCTGCAACCAGATCTTTGGCTGTACTAGTGAGTGTTACTGGGCAGTTATACTTGACAATCTTGATAGCTATCATTATAGGTAAATACATAATACATGAAGGTGATAAGGAGCACGTAAAAAATAAGAGGTAAGGGTTTGTAAGTTGTTTTTTACATAAATTCAAACAGCTTCTGAATAAGAACATAAAGTTTTTTTTACACCAATAAAATTTAATACTATGACGATTACAATTAGAAACCAGGCAGATGTACACCCGAAGTACATTCGATTTCTGAGATGGAAAATCAGAAAGATAAAAGACAAGTTTAACAATTTAATCTATGCAAATATTCATATTTCAAAAGAAGGTCATGGAAAGCCCATATACAAAGCAGTGGTAAGACTGGGAGTGCCGGGGCATGATATTATTATTACTAATGAGTCAACGGAGTTGTTCATGTTATGGAAAAAATCTCTGGACACTGCTGAAAGGCACTTGAGAAAATACAAGGATCGGTTGAATGAGCATAGAGTTCGGGGTAGTGTTATGACTTAAAATCATATTAACATAAGGCATCTAGAATTTTTGAATGTTCAAAAATTGGGATGCCTTATGTTATCAAAGCAAAAACTTTACTCTGCATCAATATTATCCACCTTGTCTTCAGTAGTATTCCTTCTATTATTACCTCCGGCAAAGAAACGCCCTATTTCTTTCACTTTCCCCTCATAACCCGGTGTAGTAGAATTATTCTTAAATTTAGCATATTCATAGTCTCTGAGTGCCGCCTGAAAATTGTCGTAATCATGTAGTATTTTGGCATTGGAGATGCCTCTTTCCAGCGTTCTTAAACGATCAATCGCATGTTCCAGAATCATACGGGAACGAAAATCAGCTTCAAATTCCACCCAGTCTACATCTGGATTTTTTAATCCTGTATGGCTCACAGAATAATCTCGTACTCTTTGTACGACCAGTTTATTTTGTTGACTGATACTACCAAAGCGTTGTCGTTCTTCTGGTGTGAGGTTGGCCATTTTCTGTGCAAAAGCAGCTTCCAATTGCGTTAATAGATCTTTGATGAGGTCATCCTCCTGAGTGCTAAAGTGCCTGTTATTGTAGTTATTAAACGGCATGATTAATTTTTTTGGTTCAAAAATGATTAATTAATATGAGTAATTAGTACGAATAGGTGATTGCAAATAAACAAAGAATACTCAATACAATTATCATATAAACAAAATGATTTTTCATAAATATTACATTAAAACAAGCCCTTTTTACAGGTATTCATTTGCTTCAGACACGCCTGCAATAGCCGAACTTATTACATATGTGTAAAAACCAATTTCGAGTATTTCTTACATTATTTTGAGGGCTTAAAAAGCTGGTTTTTTTATTAAAAAAATACACTAACCACCTTGCACCACGTGGTAGACCTCGTTATATAAGGTGGTGTACCTCCTTGTATAACGAGGTCTACCACGTTCAATAGTGCAATGACCACGTTACTAAAGCACAATGACCACCTCTTACAACCTGGCTAGCCACCTTATTTGACCGCATTAGCCACCTTATTAAGGTGCTTAGGCAGGTTGTTTAACCTGTCTGACCAGGTCCTGTAAGGTGGTGTACCACGTCCTACAACCTGGTTATCGGACTTCAGAACGTGGTTATTCTGTTTTTTGAGGTGGCTGACCACGTCTTGCAATCTGGTTAACGGGCTTCATAAGGTATTTATTCCGTCTGGCAATGTGGTCAGTCAAGTCTTATAAGGTGCTTAGCGGGCTTCCCTAATGTGGTCGATCAGGTATTTCGGAAGAAAGTTTATTTTTTGTAAAAAATACTTTATACGAACACTTGCATATATCGATTTTATTGTTGAATCTTGCTAAAAAATAAATGGTTCTTTAGTCATTTTGTCTCACTCAAGGCAAAAGTGTTTGAAGAGTCTGTTTTTTTTTTACAATAAAACGATAAATACATTCATTTCAATCATTTAGAAGCTATTTGAATTTAGCCTAAGTTGATATGAAAGTTTTAGTTCTACAGATATATCTCACCTTTATAATTTCTTATATACACATGGAAAACATAGAAAAGGCACTGCCTTACCTGATTCGCTCGGGTATAAATCCTTAGTACAAAAAATCATTAAAAAACTATTGAGTAAAATGACAAACACAACAATGTCAAACAAAACAAGGGTCATTCAGCCTGGTGAATTTGAAGCACACACACACTGGTACCCCAAAGCATTCAATGCCACCATTCACCCGATGATTAATTTCTTTCTTAATCTTGGACAGGAACGGATCATTACACGCTATTGTCATATGCACCCAACAGTGAATAGCGATAAACTGCGTGAAATCCTTAACCATCGTGCTAAGTATTTTCTTTGGGCAGGGGCAGACCTGCTCAATGTTACTTCTGCCTCAGGAAAACGGCAGATGGTCGTAATAGAAAACAATTCATGTCCTTCTGGTCAAAAATCCATGCCACTCGTAGACGACAACCAGGAGCAGGGAAGCTATCGTTTGCTTATTGAACGAACATTTAAACCCTATCTTAAAAATTTACGCCACAATATAAAAGGCGGATTAGCTGTCATTTATGACAAAAACCCTATGGAAGCTTCCGGTTATGCCGAGGTTATTGCGGATGTGATGCAGGAACCTGTTCATTATGTTTCTTTTTATAAAGATGACCCCGACCCTTCAGTAAAATTTGAAGATGGTATTATGCATGTTCGTACAGAAGCAGGGGAATGGCTGCCTATACGTGCTGCCTTCCGTTATCTAACGCAAAAGCCGTGGAACCGCCTTCCCTTACATTCCAAAACACGAATCCTCAACCCAATAATCGCCTGTTTGTCAGGTGGTCGAAACAAAATGGTAGCTGCTAAAGCCTATGATATTTTCAATGCCGAATTACAGGAGTCCGGGCTAAAGATCAATACTCCTGAAACGATCTGGGATGTCCGCAAAAACGAAGTTCCTTTATGGGTTAGAAAAATGGGAGGTCATGCCGTTGTCAAAGTGCCTTACTCCAATGCCGGACAGGGCGTTTATACTATTGTTACTGAGAAAGAACTAGAAGAATTCATGGAACTGGAATTTGACTACGACCTGTTTATTGTCCAGAGTCTTATCGGAAATTCTAACTGGAGTAGTGTTACTTCTGCCGGAAAACTTTATCATGTTGGTACTATTCCTAATGCAAAAAATCAAACCTTTGTCGCAGATATTCGTATGATGGTTAGCTCTACGCGAGAGGGTATCAAACCTTTGTGTACCTATGCCCGCCGTGCTGCAAAACCTCTTATCGATCAAATTCAGGAAGGCTCAGATAGTTGGGAAATGTTGGGTACTAATCTTTCATTTCGTCAGGAAGGCGGTTCCTGGGGAAGTGACACAAATCGTCTTGTGCTTATGGACAGGCGGGACTTCAATAAACTCGGTGTAGGACTGGATGATCTTATTGAAGCCTATATACAAACTGTTCTCTCTATGGTCGCTATTGATAAAATGGCACGTACACTGGTGAATAAGCAGGGAAAATTCAGGATGCGCCTGTTTAAAAGTCTCAATAATGACCTCAGTCTCTTAGAAGAAATTAGAAAGTAATCAGGAAGAATCATGCAGACGTACAAACTACTCATACTTACCGACCATAAAAATCATAGTGCAGAGAACTCACTCTATGCACTTGCCCGTGCCATGTACATACATCCACGTAGTGCCTGTGTAGATGTTGGGACACGGAACCTGGTTGAAAATGCAGACTTTTTTTCAGAAAAAACGACCGAACTCACTGTTAGTGAAATTGATAACAACTTTCAGTTTTGTGAATCAGGGAGTACATTTACCGATCATCAGAAAAAAGTATCTGCCAATGACTATGATATGATCTGGCTGAGAATGCCACCGCCTTTATCCAAATCTTTTTTATATTTTTTAAAAGACAAGTTATCCAAACCGCTCATCATCAATGCCCCCAAAGGTATTCTGGAAGGAGGCAGTAAAGCATTTTTGTTGAATTTTAAAAAACTCTGCCCACCAATGCAATTGTGCCATAGCATAAATGATATTATTGCCTTGAAACGCCAGTTTCCTCTCGTACTCAAACCCCTGAGAGAGTATGGTGGACGAGGTATTGTCAGAATTGATGGTGAGAAGGTCTGGCAGGGTAAAAAAGAAATAAATTTTGATACCTTTATCAGACAAAGTCAACAGGAAAATATTGAATACCTTGCTGTAAAGTTTCTTAAAAACGTGTCAAAAGGTGATAAGCGCATCATTGTGGTCAATGGAGAAATACTAGGTGCCTCACTCCGCATGCCAGCAAGAGATTCATGGTTGTGCAATATATCTATGGGCGGCAGTTCTAGTATTGCACAGGTAAATTATGATGAAATTCAAATCGTTGAAACCGTCAATCCTGTACTTTCCGAAATGGGCGTGGTCATGTATGGTATTGATACGCTTGTTGATGACGAAGGTAAACGTGTATTATCAGAGATCAATACGACAAGTATTGGTGGTTTACCACAAATTGGAATGATGACTGGCAGACCTGTTGTTGAAAAAGCAACAGATTTGATTTGGGATTATTTTTTGACCTATAAATTCAAATAATTGAATACTCAGATAAAAGAAAACATACAAGTCATAAAGGAACTTAATGTTGAGCAATGCCCTAAAGGTGAAATTAATCGTTATTGGCTGCATCTGGTCAACGACGGTATGGGCGTACCCATAAATGTTCCTATTATTGTAGCGAGAGGTGTTGAAGATGGTAAAACACTTGGCTTAACTGCTGCTGTACATGGCAATGAACTCAATGGAATTCCTGTGATCCAAAGAATTTTTCGTGAAATCGATGTCAGAGAATTAAAAGGAAATATAGTTGGTGTGCCAGTGATTAATGTGCCGTCATTATTGCGCAAAAAGCGACGCTTTCTTGATGGTGTAGACCTCAATCATATCATGCCGGGCAGTCCTGATGGTACAGTCAGCCAGGTATATGCCTGGCGTATTATAGAGCGAATTGTTAAACAGTTTGATTATCTGATCGACTTACATACAGCTAGTAACGGTCGTATAAACTCCTACTATATTCGAGCCGATATGGAAGACGAAACAGTTAAAAAAATGGCATTGCTGCAAAATTCACAGATCATCGTCCATAATCCACCTAATGATGGCACACTAAGAGGTACGGCAGATGAGCTGGGTATACCCGCCATTACCCTTGAAGTTGGCAACCCTAATCTTTTTCAGAAAGGCATGATCCGGGATGGGCTGACAGGTATTCATAATTTTCTGGCTTACTTTGGCTTCACTGAAGATGAAATAGAGGAAAGTCAGGATGAAACAGTCATTTGCCCAAAGTCATACTGGGTATATACTGACATGGGAGGATTCCTGAGTGTACACCCTCCGGTTATGCATCAATTAGCTCCGGGCGAGGTTATGGCTACTATGCGCAATGTTTTTGGTGATACTATCAAAGAATACTATGCACCAGAGGCAGGCATTGTTATTGGTAAAAGCGTCAGTCCGGTAAATCAAACTGGCGGACGAATCCTACATTTGGGTATCATATAGAAGGATAAATGCATTAAAACAAAATAAGTTTTTTTAAGCTTTCAACTTCTCCAATACTGCTTCTGCCAGTCCATGATGCGTACTACTCGAATGACGGATATATTTTACAGGGCTGTCCCAGGTATCTGCCTTAGCTGCCCAAACATGATAATTGCCAGATTGGTCTTGTTCGCAATAAGCACCTAAAGGCATATGGCATCCGCCCTCCAGCAATTGGAGTATCTTTCGTTCTACATTCGTAGCAAGTGCGGTTTCTTTATGGTGTAAATGCTTAAAAATTCTTCGGGTAGTTTTATCTTCTATCCGAGTCTGGTAAGCTAAAACGCCTTGTGCCGGAGCCGGAACAAATTCCTTTGGGTTTAATTTAACCACATGAAAACCCGACAAATCGAGTTCCAGACGACTCAATCCTGCGGCAGCCAACAGAATAGCATCAAAGCCTCCATCAGCTAATTTTTTCAGACGGGTAGGCACATTTCCACGAATGTCCTTTAATTGTACATCCGGGCGAAAATCCAGCATTTGAGCTTTTCTTCGGGCAGAAGATGTACCAACAATAGCTTCTTTTTTCAATTTGAGCAACTGTTGATCTTCCACAGCAGAGGGCTTGATAATGAGCCAGTCAGCAGGATTTTCACGATAAGAAACAGCCGTAATACAAAGCCCTTCCGGTGATTCTGTAGGTAGGTCTTTCATCGAGTGTACAGCAATATCGATCTCTTTACGAAGTAGTGCTTCCTCTATTTCTTTAGTAAAAAAGCCTTTCCCTTCTATCTTATCAAACCCGAGGTGCTGTATCCGGTCGCCTTTGGTTTTTATAATGTTTAACTCAGATGCAATACCATTTCTGTTCAGTTCACTCTGAACATAATTAGCCTGCCACAGAGCCAGCTTACTGCCTCTTGTTCCTATCTTAATTTTACTCAACGTTAAATCCATATTAAATTATTTCGCTTGACATTATTATGGTAAATAAAGTGCATTTACATATTTATTTTACCTAAATTAGCCGCTAGTATTACTGATATAAATGATACTTTTTATCAAACTACCTGTTCAAACACCGCTTTTATTTATTAATCCAAATCATTATGAAAAAGATTATTCTAATAGTCTTAATGACTATTCCTGCCCTTTTGTTTGCTCAGACAGAAGAGGTAAAAACTTTTGAGCAGGTCAAAGCCGAAGCTCTTGCTCAGTTTGAGTCCGGTGATTTCAAAAAGGCTATAAAAACCTTGAGTGAAGCCATCGAAATGAATGACAAAGATGCCGAGCTTTATGAAAAACGTGGTATTGCTTATCGCTGGAGGGCTAAACCACAACTCGCTTTCGACGATCTTTCCAGAGCCATTGAGGTGCGCCCTTCTGCCCGATTATACGCTTATCGCTCCGATGTGCGCAAATATAGTGACATTTCCGGCAAGATCGAGGATTTAAGCCAGGCCGTTGAGTTGGAACCTCAGGAATTTGACTATGTATACAAACTCGCCATGGAAAAATACGAAATGATCTCAGATTATGTAGACGATCATGGCGGAAGTCCAATGTCAAAGGCAGAGCTTAAAACAACTTTTGGCTTTGAAAATAACATTTGCCAGCTTATGGACGAAGCGGCTAAACTTAATAAAAAATTTGAAAGCAAAGCAAAGCACTACTGTGCAAATGTAAGTGTATTAGTAAAATAAATTGATAAACCTAAAAGCTATGAAAACGAAAAGAATTTTATTGCTAACTCTCAGCCTTATTTTCTTCATATGTGCTGAGTCAAGCTTAAAAGCACAGGATGATCCCTGTACTGCAACAGCTATCGGTGTAGGAAGTACTGCCGGAAGCACTGCTGGTTTAACAGAAACTGACGTAGCAGATGCGCCCAATCCCTCATGTACCGGCTTTAATGACGATACCAACTGCTGGGATGCCTGGCATTTGTTTACAGCTCCTTATACTGAGAGCTATACTTTCGGACTGGATAATGTTACAGGTGGGGCAGGTTCTTCAGCCAGAATGGTCTTATACTCAGGAGCAGCCTGTGGAGCGCTTACCGAAGCTGGTTGTGGTTCGAATGACCTGGGCACTACAGATGTTACCTTAGCCTTGACCGCAGGCGATCAGATATGGGTACGAATTTTTGATTTTGGTTGTGATCCAGATGCTAAAACCTATGATGTAAGAGTAGATATTCCTGGTAGTGAATTATTATTGGATGCTACTACAACGGGTTCTACAATACCTTTGTCCTGCGGTAGTAAAAACACACCAGTATTCAATTTCCGTGATTCAGGAGGAGGAACGAGTAGCACAACATCGGGTTCTGTCGTGAATGGTTATGCCAATAATGAAAACTACACCATCACTTTCACCGCTCCTCCTGGTTGCCAGATATGGGTCAAAGAAGAAGGTAGGATCTATATTTGTCCAGGCTTATCAGGTGGAGGAAATACTGCTACCTGCCCAAGTTCTGATGACAACGACTATCTGACTATATTGGATGGAACGAACCTTGTGCGTAATATCACAGGTAATGGTAATGTGGATAAACTTGGTAGTTACAAATCTACATCAGGTTCTATTACTTTCAATTGGGTATCCAGTGCTTCAGGAACAAACTCTGGCTGGGACATCGAAATATACTGTGTACCTGACCCAACGACCAATCCTGTAACGACTGTTCCCTGTGGTGGTTCTGTTAACTTCACTGATCCGGGAGGTGCCGTAGGCAATTATGGCAATGATGCTCATGAAATCTGGACTTTCTGCCCTTCCGCTGGTTGTAGTGATGTTATTTGTGCTGATATGGGAATGACTGATCTTGAAGACCTCTTTGATGCCTTATATGTATTTGACGGTAATTCTACCTCTGCTCCTCTACATTCTTTTTATCAGGAAAGTGCTAATATGGTGATGGGAACTTTACGGGCTTCTCCCGATAATGCTTCTGGTTGCTTAACATTCATGCTCGTTTCGGATGCAGGCGTTGATGCTGCTGGTTGGAACTCTACCATAGAGACTTGTCCGGCTATCGGATCTAATGGAGCTGAAAATTGCGCCAATGCAACAGATATTTCTGCTGGTGGAATTTTTCAAAGTAATACTTTCGCAGCTACAGGTGACCCATTCGGGAATGACCCTAATGTAAATATTGGTGGCGGTGCCTGTGATCCTTCACAGACAACACTTAGTGATATTACCCAATTGGAAAGTACGATCTGGTATATGTTCACAACACCGAACATTGTTTGTTCCGACCCGTTTTTCTCTTTCTCTGCTGATAATGTATCCTGTTTTCAGGATGGAAATAACTCTGGCGCTCAATTCGTGCTGTATGAAACGAATAGCTGTCTGACTGCGGCTACCTGGGATGCTACAAGAGTTTACTGTGCAGATATTATTCAGGCAGGATCAGGGATTTCCATTCCTGCGGGTACTTTCCAGCCTAATACGACTTATTACATCATGATGGATGCTTTTGCCGGACGTTATTGCGATCTGGATTTAATTGTGAACGTAGAGAATGATATTGATGGTGATGGTATTTGTGATACAGATGATATTGATGATGATAATGATGGTATTCCTGATGTGGTAGAAAGTGGTTGTGCGCCAGGTTCGGTCTTTGGAACTGGAGGATGTTTTCCATCTGACCCTATTGATGATGATGATATGGACGGAACACCCAACTGGGCTGATGAAGACTGGTGTACGGGTACAATCAATGCTCAGGGAGCATGTTCTGAACTAGATCAGGATGGCGATGGTACACCCAATTTCCTCGACTTAGATGCGGATAATGATGGTATCCCGGATATTATAGAAGCAGGCGGCACTGATCTTGACAATGACGGTATCGTAGATTGCTCCGTAGTAGATTGTGATTCAGATGACGATGGTCTTTTTGATGCTTATGATCCTGATGGTTCAGGCGGAACTAATACAGGTGGAACACTCAGTACATTGACACCTCCCAATACAGATGGCAATCCTGATGCTTTACCTGATTATCTCGACCTCGATTCAGATGATGATGGAATTCCAGATATCGTAGAGGCAGGTGGACCAGATACCAATAATGATGGTTATGCAGACAACTATGATCCTGATGCTCCAAGCGGTACAGACCCATGGGGTGGCACAAATCCTGATGATGATGCCTGGTCAAATACTTTTGATGGTGACACGAATAATGATGGTACAGAGGATAATCCTGGCAATGAGCTAATAGTGGATTGTAATGCCTGCGGCAGTGATGATCCGAATGGCAATAGTGTTCCCAATCATCTTGACCTGGATTCAGACTCGGATGGCTGTTTTGACACTGTTGAAGCAGATACTACCGACAATGATACGGATGATGACGGTATTGTAAATATAACTACACCGATCAATGACACTGATGGTGACGGCTGGTCAGACATCGTAGATTCGGATAATGGCGGGACAGTTCTGGCGAACCAACTGACCGGAGCTGCTTATAACAACGCTGTTATAGCAGCTTCCTGTGCTGCTGCCTGCGATGCCAACATGGGCGCCTGGAATAATAATTAATCGTTAAATTTTAAAGATAAACAGACGACGCCGGGCATTTGTCCGGCGTTTTTATTTACGCTTACTAGCATCATGTTACTATTTTTTATATCTTGTATGTAAGGAATTAAGCTGCTATACACTTTTCAAATTGGCTAACAATTTCCTGCTTTGGAGGGGGTGGACAACTGGGTAAAATTGACCAACATTCCACCCCCTTCACCCCCTCCAAAGGGGGATAATTCAGCATTTTAGCAAAAGTGTATAGTAACTTAGTAAGGCATATTTCAAACCTTGTCATGAATATTCAATACAGCATCAATAATAATGATATTATTACCGAAGTCAATACCGATTTTATTGAATTTGGTAAAGAAAATGCTCAGGGAAAATTTGTGCCAGAAACCTGGATAGGCGTGGACTTATTTACTTCTATGGTTGATTTTCATTCTCGTTTTTTACATCAATTAATGCTGCAAAGAGTTCGGGTAAGAAGAAAAACCCTACGTTATCGCTATCGTTGCGACTCACCCAATATCGCCCGATTCATGATCATGAATATTATTCCAGAAGGTAGAAATGCCGTAAAATATGAGAATATTGTAGAAGACGTTGTACTCATGCCCAATGTATTCCAGTTTCAATTTCTCTCAGGAAGTGAAGTCAAGCGTTGTAGCTTTTGTAATTCCATGTATGTTAATGGAAATTGGTATGATCCTGTACATTTCAACGGAAAAAGGGCAGTTAATCTGGTTCATTATGTAGAATATACCGTGTGCGACACTTGCTTTAAGCGACTGGAATGAATAGCATTTTAAAAATAAGCTCTTAGTTCTTCCATTAGGTTTTCAGACAAGCAACGCATTAAAGAATTTGATGTTATTCAAGCTTAGGAATGACGAGGAAATAAATTTACACTATGACTCGCTCTTTTTTTCTTTTTCTGCGTTGCAAAAAGCCTTACGTAGCTCAGGCTATGTGCGGTTTTCGCGCCTTGAAAAAGAAAAAAATAGCTTCGCCCAAGAAAGTAAATTTATTTTCTCCTCATTCCTTATCTGGAAAAGCCTCTTGCTTCTTCTATTTTAAAGAAAATAACAAGTTTGGTTCTTTTTTAATGTTTTTTTGTGAGCTTTTATTTAAAAATAAAATAAAAAACTATTATCACAATAAAGGTGGAAAGGGCTGTTTTTTATAAACTAACAAAATGGTGTATATGTTTGACAATCAGTGTTCTGTTTTGAAAAAAGAAGATGCTTTAAATTAGGTTTAGCTACTTTTTATATAAATAAAATTGTCACAAAAAAGACATTTAACAGCAAGTCGGGGGGTAGAATTTAATCAATAAAATTCATATATTTATAACAACGACCATAATTTGATTCGGTTGTTCTCTTAAGGAAAGGCAATTTTACCCAAAGAATAGATGAAGTATAAGAAGCAAAAGCAAATTAATTTACCCAATGTACTGTTTATTGATGATAACAGGGCTAACAACTTTCTGATGGAAACCATTATAAAGTTGGATAAAATACAAATAATCCCACATTTTGCTGACGATGCCTTTGAAGCCATTAGTTATTTGAGACGCATGGAAAACACAGAATTATTCCCTGCCTTCATGTTTGTGGACATCAATATGCCTATGAAAGATGGGTTTGAATTTCTTGACGATTTTTTAAAAGAGTTTCCTGAATATAGTGAATTGACAAAAATATATATCCTCACCACAACAGTTACCAAAAGAGATCGTAATAAAGCAGCTAACTACGAGATTATTATTGACTGCATCGAAAAACCTCTGGAAGCAATTCAATTAAAACAAATAATGACTTCCTTCGGTTATTAGTAATAAATTTGCCCTTTATCACTAAATTTAAGCTAGTTTTGAAGCTTTCTGCCTATACGCTGAATTTTTATCGTAGATTATATCATTGGGTTTTCCCTGAAATAATCCATCGTTCAACAGAAATTAACGAAATTTTACAACAATTATATCCAAAAGTTGACTGGCGAAAAGTTCGATTTTGCAAAGGTTTGCCCTGGTTTTTATCTCCAAGATCGGCTAGTGCTATTGTCATGCCAGGCACCTGGAACATAAGCGATATAAACGTTTACTTTATAAAGTATCAACCCGAAAATCCAAGAGGCTTATCAACTATAGTACATGAAGGATTTCACGTCTTACAATATTCAGATATGGGTAAAGGTATTGGGCTAATGCGCAGATTCCTGGTACATTATCTGGCAGATTATTTTGAATTATTATTTAAAAATGTTCGGAAAAAAGGCTGGGCAACAGCTAATTGGCTGGCTTATCACGAACACCCAATGGAAAAACCTGCATATGGACAAGATTTTAACTTTTATGGTTTTTGCAAACGTCAATCCATACAAAGCATGGTCAACAATATCCCCAAACAATTAACTTACCAACATTGCGGCTATACTTTTCGATTAACATTTTTTTTACTCCCTGCTTTCCTAATTACTCTTATATTTGCCATCGTCAAACCATTCATAGAATTACTGTTTTTACTCACCGCATTTCCAGTATGGATACTTGGAAAAACACTACAAATGATTGGTCTTTAGCAGTTTTATTAAATATTCTGTATTTTGCTATTTTAAAACACATATATGACATCGGAAGAAAGAGCAGACCTAAAACAAAAAATAGAAGAGCAGATCAAATTGACGAAAGTCAAAATAGAAGAACTAGAGGAGTTGAGTAAGCCCATTTCCCCTGAAAACTCTTTGGGACGTATCACCCGTATGGACGCCATTAATAACAAAAGTGTAGCCGAAGCTGCATTACGAACCAGTAAAAGAAAGCTAGGAAAATTACAGCATGCCTTAGCCAAAATTGATAGCTCTGAATTTGGTATTTGCGCTGTCTGTAAAAAGCCTATCCAACCCAAGCGTATTATGTTTATGCCAGAAAGTACTCGTTGTGTCAGATGTGCTTCACGCTAATTAATTATTGAAATAAAAAGAAATGAGAACGTATTATATTGTAATCCTATTGGCAGTATTCCTAAGTAGTTGTGTAGGAGGTGCTAAAATTGTCTCTACAACTAATCAGGCTCCAGCCCAATTAAAAACCATTATGGAAGTAGCCACTTCCACAGAAACAAGACCTGACGGAACAGTTGTTGTTACAGAAAAAATCATTTATACCAATGCTGACGGCAAAAAAGCGACCTCCGTAAATGTGAAAGAACAACCCCTGACATCGCCCAACGACACGCAGGAAACAGAAACATCAGCAACAGAAGAAACCGCTACAGTCGAAACTCCTCCTACCGATGAAAAAACTGAAACAGCGACAGGAGACATTGTAGAAATACAAGGGAAAAAATTTAAAAGAAATGCAGATGGTACCATGACGGCCATAGGCGGTGATACGCCAGAGATGTTTTCTGACGTAGAGATCAATGGTATTAAATACAAAAGAAACCCAGATGGAACACTAACAGAAATAAAAGACGAAGTTACTACAACTTCTACTCCTCCTGCCATCGAAATACCTGCAAAAGAACCAGCAGAAATAGAAAAACCAGAATCAGCCATTATTGAACTAGGTGGTAAAAAGTATACCAGAAACTTAGATGGAACATTAACAGAGATAAAAGACGAAGTTGCTACTACAACTCCCCCTCCTCCTGTCGTCGAGACACCTGTAAATGATAAGCCAGAAGAAAAACCAGAAGAAGAAGCAGACCAACCTGCCACAACAAGCTCTGTCGCTGACGGTATAGATACAGCAAAGGATGCCACTTACATGACAACACGAGAAAAAGAGATGATAAAAGAGATCAATCTGGTTCGCTCTAACCCTAAAGGCTA
Organism: Saprospiraceae bacterium; assembly: GCA_020627965.1. GTDB lineage: Bacteria > Bacteroidota > Bacteroidia > Chitinophagales > Saprospiraceae > JAHDEO01. The sequence goes on from JAHDFX010000070.1 coordinate 20,855, forward strand.
TATTCCCCTGGTAAGAGAATATCGAAAGCAGGTAGAGAACACCACTTTTACTGATCCAAATTTTGCTAAAGAAGAATTGAAAGCCATAGAAGACCTGATAAAAGAATTGGAATTGATGAGTCCTATAGCTATTCTACAACCCAGAGAGCAATTGCATAATACAGCAAAAAAGCATGGCGACGAGTTAAAATCGCTCAACAAAACCGGACATGTGGGGGCAGATGGCAGTTATCCGTGGGATAGAATCACGAGAGATGATGCAGAGTTGGAAGATGGTAATGAAAACCTGGTAGGTGGCCCTGAAGAAGTCCGACAGTCGGTGATGTTATTGCTGGTCGATTCAGGTATCCCCGGCTATGGTCACCGCAAAACCTTGCTCAATCCAACCTGGAAATATGTAGCTTGTTATGAGGCAGGTGAGGTCAAAGGCTTTCCTAATTACTGGGTACAGAATTTTGCGAAGTAATGTGTTGATGTTTAAGTACTTGAATAGATTAAAAGTCTCTATTAACTTGAGAAAGAATCTATAATAAATTCATCAACGAAGCAGAACCAGGCGCAGATGCTTATCCATTTCGTTTCATGTTTATATAAACATAATAACACGACAATACAATGCTAAACACAAAAATAAAAGCCAGTAAGGTCAGCAACCTCACAGATGCCCGTTATTTTGCTGCCTGGATGATCGACTGGATGGGATTTTGTCTGGATGAAGCTTCTGAAAACCAAGTCAGCCCGGAGCTATTACATGCTTTGAGAGATTGGGTAGAAGGTCCGCTTATAGTCGGTGAATTTGGGGAGCAGGAACCAGCACATATACATGAAGCAGTCAGTTTCCTAAATCTTGATGTTGTACAGGTCGGCGCTTTTTATGATGAAAAACGTTTGCAGGAGCTAGGAGGAATTTCTATTATCAAAGAAGTTCAACTTCACGAGGATTGGAATGTACTTGTTGAGCAATGTAAGGCTTATACCCCCCATGTTCAATATCTTTTACTTGAAGGAAATAAAAATAATATTACCTGGTCAGACATTAAAAACAATGAAGTTGCAATACAGGCATTAAAACATATTTGCAACAATCAATCAACTATTCTAAGTTTGAATGTCAAGGGAAATGAAGCAGAAAAAATATTAAGTCTATTAAAGCCCGAAGGGTTTAATGTGTTTGGAGGAGCAGAAGAAAAAACCGGCTTCAAATCTTTTGACGAACTAGACGACCTTTTTGAACAATTGGAGGATTAAATAAACAAGAGCAATCTCGCTTCTCTCTTCTAAAAATGTTAATAAAAACACGTGGCATAGTTATAAGGAGTATTAAATACTCAGAATCCAGTCTTATTTGTGATATATACACAGAAGAGCTTGGATTGCGTACTTATATTATATCAGGAGTAAGAAAAACAAAAGCCAGGATCAGTGCGAGCCTTTTACAAATTATGAGTATCCTGGACTTAGTGGCTTATAATAAAAAGAACAAAGACCTCAATCGGGTAAAAGAAATCAAACCAGCATATTTATACAATGCGGTTCCATTCGATGCAGGAAAACGAGCTGTGGGCGTATTTATGACTGAATTAGTTCGGAAAACAGTTAGTGAGGCAGAAGCCAATCCGGCGCTTTTTAATTTCTTATACCAAAGTTTTACAGCCCTCGACAACATGGAGAAAACTGCCGTTGCCAATATGCACTTGCATTTCATGGTGCATTTATCACGATTCTTAGGTTTCATGCCAGGCGGTGCTTATAATGATAATACGCCATTCTTTGACCTAAAAGAAGGGGTATTCTGTACGGATCAGCCCGAATTGATTTATAGTATAGATAAAGCGGCTGCTCATATCCTGTATCAATTTATTACGGCCAATCAGGAAGATATTCAAGAGATAAAAATTAGCGGCGAAATACGCCAATATCTATTAGATAAGTTGGTCTTATTTTACCGTTATCATATTGAAAACATGAAAGAGCTTCATGCACATGTTGTCTTGCGTGAAGTAATGAAGTAAAATGTTAAAAAAAGCAGAGAATCAGCCGTGCCTAATCGAAAAGTTTATCTCACCTGCCTGTAAAATATCTTTCCCGACTTCTTCTCCACTAAAATGTTGTCTTCGGCTGCGCTCAGGCAACTGTTTTTAAATGGCGGTGTAAAAACGCCCATCTTCCATTGGTGGTTGCAATGGAAGCGGGAGTTTTGGGTTATTGGGGTTGGGGCTGGTCAGGGATTGAAGCACACACAACACAGAGCTTTTACCTTTGATGATAATGGCCGGCTCAGTGGTGCCATCATCAAAAGTATAGGTCGTTGTTTTGAATTGCCAGCGAAACTTATCGACTGGAATATTTAGTTTTTCAACTATTTCCAGTAATTCTGTCTGGTCATTCAAAAAAGTATCTTTAGCTGCCTGAGTACTCAGGTCGGGCAGGTCAGCTTCAGAGGGGAAAGTGACGATCCAGTTGACTGGCACATTGAAATAATAATGATATAGATCGCCTGGGAAACGAGGTTGTTTACGGGTGAGTGCATCTCTGAAATCAACATCTACTTCAGGATTTTCATTATTTAAATGACGGACTAAATGCGTATCAGAAGGGCGGTAACCTGTTTTGAAATAAGCATACCAGAAATTGCTCAGATAGCGCTCTGTATTTTTGGGATTGCCATTCGGTGAATTGTAATGGATAAACAGTTTTGAAGAACGTACCGTCGGGCTACCTGCAATCTCGCCGCCAAAAGCCAGACTAATAGCTTCTAATAAAGGCTCATTCTTGCCTAATGCACAAGCATGTATTAATAATTCGGTATCACGATCAACGATTTTTTCTGATAATGGAGGAAAATGCCCAACTTCGATGGCTTCCTGAATACTTTCTACGGAGGCTCTTTTCCCGTCAGGTGTCACCTTTACGCCCATACCTGTCCACTCATTACTGTGTACGATGAGATTGATAGCGCCCCATTTTCCTTTTGCATGCTTTTCCAGATAGTTTCTGACTTCCCTGAGTGAACGCAAGTGTGTGATAAGCCACTCTGTCTTAGCTTCAGGGTGGTATCGATAGTAATTTTCTGCTGATTTGTAGTATGGATTATTATCATCAGTATCTTCTCCCAGAATGAAGGTGATGTTATGACGGGGCTGTTTTTTATCGACCAATAAAACGCTGGCAAATTCAGGCTTGGCTTCATTGATGAATACTGCATTGGCATCTTTTTCGGCTTCGTGCTTTCCAATAAAGATGACGCCTAGTGTAATGCATAGAACGATGACGGTGATGATTAATTTTTTCATGATAATGTGTGTTACTTGTGCTCAAATGCTTTTTTCATATTTACATTCGCAAGGTATTATCATTTTACCGTCCTTATTATAGTGTTCTAGTAAGTGTAGTGTTTGGGCTAGTATTCGTTACTAGATTTTGAGAATTTGTTTTTTGAGGTTTTGGGGATGAAAAAACGGATTATTTATGCATTGGATTTTTTTTCATTTAATTTTATAGAAAATAATTTATCATCATTTGCTCTGATCTCGTCATGTATGACAGGTATAATTTCCTTTCCTTCTTTATTGATGTAATATTCCGTACCACCGTATCTTACTCTGGCATAACCATCTTTAAAATCGAAAACCTGCGGCTAATTCTACGAATTCTGCTTCACCGAGGTAGGCATGTACATATAAGCCCAGGAAGGCTGTGGATGGCTGGTTTTTATATCTTTTTAAATAAGCTTTTTGCCCGTAAAAAGGATAAAAGTGAAAGCCAACTCTGGAAGAAAAAATACTACCTTGTCCGTAATGTTTATTGAAATAAAGCCCCAGTTCGGTCAGAAAACCAGTATTACCGAATACGAATTCATGTCCGACAAACCATAAATATCTGGAAGCTTCCTGTCTTTCTCTGCCTTCATGTAAGCCAATATGCCGCATAAATTCGTAGCTCGACGATTTGAAAATAAACTCAACACCAGTACTGAGATAGCTGACCTGCCCTATTTGCCGTAAGGCACCAAAACCCGCTGTATAAACAGGATATTTAGGCCCATCAAAACCTGTTTCTGTGAGTCCGAATGAAGTTCTTAGAAAAGGTCTGATCTTTTTGTTGAGAGCGATGGTTTCCAGTGGTTTTATTTGGCTTGTATCTATATTGAGCCTGTATTTAAAGCCCAGTGTAATGGCAGGCTGATTGGCACCCAGATTGGGAGAAGCAAAATTGCCGTTAGAATAATGTGTTCCTCCTATTCCCATAGATAAAATGAACCGTTCACTGAGCGAACGCTCTACTTTTAGCCTGAGCAATGCCATAAAATTCCAGTGCGCTCCGATGACTACGTTTTCAGGGTTATTTAGCTTGTTAAAAGGTTTATTCAGCCAAGCTATACCTAGTCCGGCTTCAGCCATTAGTGTCCATTTTTTGTTTTTATTTAAATAAAAAGACATGGATGGTAAAAGCCCATAAGCATTGCCTATAACTTGTTGATTGCTCAAATGCTCGGTAGTTAGCGATAGGCTAAAAGTGGGGTAATGATGGAGTCCGGTCCAGGGATATTTTTTGCCATTGGTATAGCGGGAAAGGCTGATAGCCGACATCACAGAAGGACTTTTTATTTCTGGGAATGTTGGGTTATTGGGCAGCAAACTGCCAATGTGTATATCTAATCCGAGGGTAGATTGAGCTTGTATGGTCAGGCTAGTGAAAAACAGGAATAAGGCAGGCAGGATAATTTTTGATTTACTAAGCACGATCATTTTTACGAGCTTTAGCTTTGGATCTGAAGTCTTTAATAAAGTTGCGAATCTGCCAGTGATGACTACCTTCTCCTACAATAAAAGCACCTAGCCCCAGTCCGAATACGCCCATGCGAACTAGTTTGGCAATGGCGAGTACATCATTATAAAAATTGGCAATAATTAATTGTTCGATGATGATAAAAATGACGGACAGAAAGTAAAAGCCAACACCTAAGCCCAAGAGTTTTTTTACATAATTTGGACGTTGGCGAATCATACACCTTTGTAATAATCTTGTATAAGGGCGGTAGCTTGGAGATATTTTTATGAGTTCTTTTGCAACATAACTGGCAGCCGTATAATCGTGCAGATAAAAATAAGCATAGCCTTTCTGGAATAAGGTTTTTCGATAAATATCCTCTCCCTGAATAAAACGGACATTATCAATAATGGATATTTCTATAATACGGTCGGCAAGTTTAAGGTAAGATTGATAACTGCCGAGTTTGAAAAGTGCATCAGCATAGACCGTCAGAATATAGTTTTGCTCATCAAATTCGAGTTCCTGAAATACCTTTTCATGTTCTTTGTAATAACGCATGATAGCACGAGGTTCTTGTTCGTTCAGAGCCCTGAACTCACGATACGCCTTTGAGCTTTCTATGTGCGTTTTTTTTAACATAATTTCCAGAAGGATAAAGCCTATTTCTTATCAAACGGAATTCAATAAAAATTGTTTCTACTTATTAGTTCCTTTAACACAAAAAAGATAAGCACTTTTTAGCTAAAAACCAATACTTGAAAGTGGAAAAATGCAAATATGTCGAGACTTTTACTGTTCTTCTTCACTAAAGTTGCCAGCATCTACTTCGCCAGTTATCTGCTTGAGTTTCCAATGGTTGAACTCAAGATCAGAAGTGAAACCATAGCCATAGATGATTTGCTCTGGTGTAGATATTTTTACAAATTCTTCCGAATATACTTTTTGTCCTTTTTCATCCCAGATCAGGTCTTCGGCTTCAAATCGGTCTCCTTGTCTGTTCCACACGACCACACTGTCCTGCATATGTATTTTACCATCATTGATATAATGCATAGCATAATTAGCAGATAATTTACTGGAGCTTTGTTTTCTTTCATCAAAAAAGTCGACGATAAAACCTTGCGGAAATTCTCTTCGGGGTTCTTTTTTGTCTAAATGATTGTACATAGTATATGCCTGAATGCGGATACGTACTATAGCTGAATCGCTATATAGTATTTCTACGTCTCTGGCACGTTCGAGGGCTTTTTCATCCTGAGAGATGACCCGTTGTACTTCTGCTACGTCGTTTTCGCAGGCAATGAATAGCAGTATCGCAAATAAAGCAAGACAAGTATGCTTTAAATACTTAAGGTCAGTGGTTGATAGTCCATTCCAGATAACTATCGGGATAAGCCATGGAGAAAGTCGTGATAGGGGTTTATTTTGCTTCGCAAAATATCTTGGTAATTGATGGAATAGTTTCATTTTATCAAAAATAACCATCGACCATCGACTATGGACCATGGACCAACAATGTTTTATTTTACAACGGTTACAGAGCCAGCATAATCCAGCACTACCCCGTCTATGAACTCTACTTTTGCCATGTAGACATAAACGCCATTATTGACATTCTTTCCTCTGACCTTTCCATCCCAGCCGAACTGAGATTGGTCTGTAGGTACATTTTGAGCCTGGAACATGAAGCCTCCCCAGCGATCATAAATATTGAATTCCAATACCTGAGAGACGGCTAAACCGCCATGTACCATAAATACATCATTTACACCATCAAAATTCGGAGAAAAGACATTTGGTATATATACTGGTCGGACTTCATTGACCGTCAAGGTGACTGAATCTGTTGCTGTACAGCCTTCCACTGTGGTTATCGTTGCCACGTAAGTGGTGGTCTGTGTCGGCAAAGCAGTCGGGCTGAAACAGTCTGTACAGGAAAGTCCTGCTGCTGGTGTCCATTGGACAGTATGGTCTACATTTGAATTAATAAGAATGGCATCTATATCTGCTGAATAACCGAGGTCTAATTCCTGATCTTCACGAGCATCAAGAATCAGTTCAAAAGGTTCTGAAATCGTTGCCTGAGCAGAGAAATCACAGCCGAATATATCACGTATCGTTACGGTGTAAGT
>JAHDFX010000335.1:0-1758 GCA_020627965.1 Saprospiraceae bacterium
GGCAAGCTGGGACAGACCTACGAGAGCTTTTACCAGTAATTGTATTAAAAATAATAAACCGGCGATGAGATCAATAAATCCATTCCACAATCCGGACAAAAGAGCAACATAAAACTGGACAGTGCCTAGTATGTCTTCTTTTTTGATTGCAAGGATAACTTTGAATCCTTCGGCAATTTTAGCAAAAACACCTAAAGTTCTGCTGATTGAAGTCAGCAAATTATATGCCTGTCTTGTAATAAAATTTTTACTGTCTTTTATCCTCTCTATCAGCGCATTGATCTTGGTTTTATAGTAGGCTAATTTTTGGGATAACTTAGCCATCCCTTTCACCAATAATTCATATAGTTTTTCCAGTGTACTTTCTTTACCTTTATTATCCTTGTGCTCAGGATTCCACTTTTTGGGAGGTATTTTGACTTTATTTTTTAAGAATTTGATAAACTTACCAAGTACTTTATCTATTAGTTTACTGATAACCCGCTGGGGATTGATCTGTCGATACCATGCTTTTTTGGATGCACCCTGCCCGGCGTTCACTTCTGTAAGCATGCTTTTTAAAACGCTTAGATTCAATTCATCCAGAAAGTCAGTCTGTCCTTTTTGGGCGGCAAAAACCAAGTCGAAATAATCCTGTTGTTCTATTTCCAGGTCATAAATTACATTACCTGAAACATCATCTAAGCCAATATGAGCCTTTGCCGTTCGCCCTGCTACCAGATGACAAACCGGACTAGTCAATTTATCGCCTGTGTTATCTTCGATAAATACCAATAGTTCATGGTCTGATGGTAGTATTCTTTTTTCTTTTTGAAGGGCTAATCTCTTAATCTTTGCGCCGTTTTTTGATACAAAAACCTTGATACTTAGATTATCTTCTTCATCTTTATTTTCATCATTTTTTACAAAAGATGAAGCATAATACCGGTCAAAAGTCTTGTCATAATAAGTAGCAATGTCAGTATCATCCTGACTACGAACAACACCTCGGTTAAAATTTTCACGGATTAATTTATCTGGATAAATAGCATTTAATCTGATTATTTTGGGAGGTTTGGGCACTGGAGGTACGCCTGTATTTTCATTTGTCATAGTTTTATTTTTTAAGGATGAAAAGTGTCCGGAAGACACAAAAAATCTCCCGGACATTGGGTAAACTTGAAAAAATTATACAGATTAACCTATATTAGATTCATCAATGATGACTCCCAATTGGTTAGGAGTTTCTCCATCCTTTACACCACCAATAATATTGGCTTCTGCATCTTTATCCGGACAACTACAGGGTAGTCCATTTCTCTCCAAAGGATTTGAATTGTTCTGAATAATCACAAGTGAAGAAGGAATTCTGGTTTCCCATTCTGCTTCTATCTTTGGATTGCCATCATCATCCGTTTCCAATTCGAGTTTATCGCATACAGCCTGATACAAACCGTCTTCACCATCTGTGATAATATCATTGGAATTTACAATGGCTCCTGTGTCCAGATAGTACATCACCGCTTTTTCATACCCCGCTCTCACCGGAACTACCATCTTAGCCATGCCTGATTGCAAAAAAGCCTGAAAAATGAAATCGGCATTGCTATTCGTTTTCAATATTTCTGCCCAATCATCTCTATAAGCCCAATAATAAGGGTAGAGTGTGTATGCCATGATTTCCCAGTCAAAGGCTTCTTCCAGAAACTTTACATGAGCAGCATAATTTTCAAAATCAGCACTTCGAATAACATCATAATCACTGTAGGTATTATTGGT
>JAHDFX010000335.1:1858-4535 GCA_020627965.1 Saprospiraceae bacterium
GAAACTACTGTTTCAGCAAATGATTTTCCAATCGTTTTTTCTGTATCCGGATAAGGTTCTAATTCTGTACCGTATACAGCCGCCAGCCAGCCGTAGTTGCTTTCCTGAATAAAACTCAGGTCATCATTATAAGCTGCGAAAAGAAACTCCGGGTCTAAAGGTAAAACCGGTTCCTGCATCCCACATTCAGGGTCGGTACTATAATTATCAACAGGAGAAAGTAAGTGTTTAAAATTCTTGGATGGTTCTGGTACCATAAACTCATATACCAGACGCTTACCATAATTCATCAGTTTGTTGTTGTATATTTTATCTACCCAGCGATATATGCCCGTAACATGATTCTCACCTTCGCGATTGTCAAAACCATGCTCATTGGTTTCTTCAAACTCTCTTAACATTCTGGAAGTCCGTTTACGGCTGACCTTTGCCACAATGCGTTGCATTGCCCGCTCAGTAACTTCTCTGGCGTATGACTCTGCTTCACTGAATGAGTTATTCGTTGAACTGGAAGTTGAGGTATTGAAAGAAGTATTTGCACTAAAACCAATACCATTAAAATCTCCTGAAACACCAGCAGAAGCACCAAAGCTTTTTGAAGCATCTTCCTGTAAAACTTCAGATACTTCACTTTGCATTTCGTACCGGTCAGTTGTAGTTGTATCTTTTAAATCTTCTACTTCTCTCTCAGAGGTTTCCTCTAAAGTCAATTCGGTACGGGTGAGACTTCGGGTCAGGCGATTTTTATATTCCCTTGCCATGACATTGTCAATATGCGATACTTCTCCTTCCACATAGCAGCAAAGCTCCTGCTCTACACGTTTGAAATCAGCCACACCAAGATTAGTTACACCATACATGGGCTTGTCTGGTAAACCGGGGATACCATCACACACTCCTGTTTCAATAACTATAGTGCCTACACGATAGTTATTTGCATTGAATGTTCCTTCCAAAGCTGGATTTGCAGCTTTATAATTTGCATTGATCGTGAGTGCTGATTTGGGATCACTCACCTGAATACCCTCGGTGAATAGATGGAAAGTCACATAATTGTGTTCTTGTGTTCTTGTGTAATAATGTTACAGGAGGTTTCTGTTTCTTCTTTTGCTCCATTCCCTGGATCAATGCTTACTGTTACTTCACTCAGTCGGGTTGCACTTTTGTTAAAATACTGTGTAGCATAAATGCTGTAATATCCCTTTTTCCCAATTACAGGAACTGCTTTTATTGCAAAGGTATTGGAAAGTGGACGATCACGTTGTGGTATACGAATTCCTTTGTAGAATACAGGTTGTTTTGTAGTGGGGCTATATTTAATAATATTCACTGCTTCCTCACCAGCTTCTTTTTCAATCTTCCTGCAAATATCCTGAAGTGTTTTATCACAATTTGTAAGAATATTGAATATATGTGAATAGGTGTCATCTGAAACAAGTTTCTGTAAAAACACCTTATTAAATGGATCCGGTGGAGTAAATTCAAATGGAGGGGGTGAAGTAGCAGCCGTACTTTCGTCTATTGCTGGTGGATTATCTGTAAGATATTGTGTGTAAGCTGTATTATATTCCGATTGATATAAGTCCTGATATGCTTTTTTAGCGCATTTCAATTCTTTAATCATTCGCCTTAAAACACTCATACGATGTCTGGCGATTTCTGCTTCTAGTTTGTTGAATATTATCTTACGACTTTGTTCATCAGGAATATTTTTTCTATGTTCTGGCAGTTCCGGTTTTTCAGGAAGTACTTCACGTGGAACAACTATAGTTGCAGCAGCAACCTTATTCCAATGAGTTTGACTCTTGAGGTCTTCTTTATCAATGGCTGCTTTGTATCTTACTACAAAATTATTCGCCTGAATGACTCGGATCACAGCTTCCATCACGACTGCTGAGTCTCTGCTAATTATCTGGTAAGCAAGATTTTCCCAGAAAACAAATCCCTGATCTTCATCAAGTTCAGTGATTACTTCTACAGTAGTGGCAAACTCTTCTGTTAGAAAGTTTTTACTTTTTCTGATTTTATTCGCAAAAGCAAATAGATCAGGAGCAGCATTATTTACTTCCTTCAGACTTGAGAAAAGAGATACTGAGCTTTTATCTTTTTTTACTGATTTTGCTATTTTATTCCCAATTTCCGAAGGAGGCTGGATAAAACCTGCATTATCACCACTTTCGACAAATAAATCCGGTTTTGCAATATGTGCAAAGCGGAATACTTCATGAACCATTGGAGTTCCTACATTAATGGTATCGTCCATAATTTTCACTTAATTTTTAAAGGTTTATAAAATTGTTTTATATGTAATGTTTAGCAATAGGCATACTATTCCTATCTCTTGGCAGATGCTATCTGTCAAGCAGCCATAAAAGCCTTAAGGTTGAATATCAATTCAATACAACCTATACAAGCACAGGACTATTGAATAAGATCAATAAGTCTTGTTCAGGCAAAAAGTAAAATGTTAGTGAAGTTGAGTCTTAAAAAAGTGTTGTTGGTAATTGGTTTTTTTGTATTGCTTTAAAAAAGTGTTGTTGGTTAATTACTCGTTGCACAATTATAATGCTAAATGCTCAAAAAATATCATGACAGATAAGACTTTAACATTCTTTTTTTTGGATAATTTTTTACGAAAATTATAATTGCAAATATTTTAGATCATTATGTATTTTGT